>CAMQOJ010000011.1 GCA_947003375.1 uncultured Lachnospiraceae bacterium | reverse complement strand
TAGAAAGCTGTTCTTTCTTTCTGCCCTGAATATGATACTTCACTTAGGTATTATAGCATATACGGCTTTCGATTACAATATACTAAAAAATTTTTTATACGGATATCGCCACCAAAGGGCTGTTCAGAATCCGCAGCTTCCGCTCCCGCTCCCAGAGCCCGCACAGCTCCCCGAAATACCTGTCCGGCTCCGCCATCCACCCGGCAAGGAGATCCAGCTCCCCCAGCTCCTCTTCCGTCAGCCTCTCCAGCCTCCCGTCCAGATAAGCGGGCAGGAAGGTGTATGTCAGCTCCTGGTTCATCAATGCATGGAAATCATAGATCAGATAGCGAATCAGCGCGGGAAGGGCGCAGGTTCCCAGACAGTCCGCATAAAGGTACTGCTTCCCGTCCGTCTCCCCCCTGCGCACTGCCAGATAGGCCTGCGCCACCCAGTCAAAGCTCTCCTGCGGTATGTCGTACTGGGTAAGGGGCATGCCGCTCTCCTCATAGAACCCGTCCGCGTCAAAGGTGATCCAGCGGCCCTCCTCCCGGCTGTAATACTGGTTGATCCAATGATCCATGCTGACCCCTTCCCTGAAATAAGGGGCGAACCCGGCACGGCATCTGGCGGGAATGCCTTTGGCTTTCAGGATCGCGCTCATGAGCACGGACACATAGCGGCATGTGACTACTATTTTGTCTTCCGTCATCCTGTCCCTCACGAACCCGCGCCCGTCCATGCGGAACAGCTCCGCTGTCATGGCCGGGGCCGTCAGCAGGACATCATCCTCGCAGCGCATCCTGTACCAGGGGTATCTGTCCATATCGCCGTAGAGCAGTGTGGCGTTGGCATTGGTGTTGCCCTCCTTCAGGGTGACCCTGTGTATCACCTGGCCGCAGACCAGCCTGCCCAGCATGGGAATATCATCCGGTAGGGAGCGGAAATACTCCCCGTAGGCCCCCGCGTATGTATAGGTGCTCGTCTTCCTGTAATGCTCCAAAATATTCTCTTCCATAAGCCGCGTCCTCCGAATCGGTTTTTTCGGCATCTGCCCGGACAGGCTGTCCCGGATGCCATTGCCAGTATAGCATCTACCGCCGCGGCTTTCCTGATTCTGAATGCTTTCTTTTGTCCGCGCCCTTTTCCACCCAGTCCGCCATCTCCTGGAGCCTCCCCAGGCATTCCCGGAAGAACATCCTGTACCCCTCGCAGAAGTAGCTCCTGTATCCCTTCTCCTCCGGGTAGAACAGCTTGCTCCTCTGGCATCCGCCCCGGCATACCCTGTAATACCCGCAGTTCCTGCAGACCTGGGAGACCTTCCCGGATTCCTCCACGAATGCGATTTCCCGGCGCTTCGCGTCAATGTGGTCCACCCGGTCCGTGTTGAAATTCCCCAGCCGGTATCTGTCCATCACATAGAAATCGCAGGGGTAGACGCTGCCGTCCGCCTCCACTACCATCTGCATGCCGCAGACGCCCCTCTGCTCACAGGACTCCGGCATGCGCCCCAGGAGGATGGCCACATAGTTCTCGAACTTGCGGTTGTAGGGCATCCGCCCCCGCCGCCAGTCCTCATGCCACAGCGTGAACAAATCAATCAGAAACCGTCCATAGGCCTCCGGCGTCAGGGAGTGGGGCTCCTGTCCCCATTCCTTCTCCAGAGGATCCAGGCACTCGATGTATTGCTGGTATCTCCATCCTTTTTTATCGTAGAACCGATATATCTCTTTGATGTTCTCCGCCACCTGCCTGGTCACCACCGTGAGGATGTTGTACTCCACTCCGTGCTTCTCCAGCAGCCCTGCGGCGGCGTCCACCCTGTCGAAGGTAGGCCCCATGTCCCCTCTGCCCCGCCGCAGGGAATCATGGATTTCTTTCGTGCCGTCCACGGATATGCCCACCAGGAACCGATGCTGGGCAAAAAAGCTGCACCAGTCGTCATCCAGTGCGTATCCGTTGGTCTGGAAGGCATTTGAGACACGGATGCCCCGCCTGTTGTACAGTTTCTGGTACTCCATGACCTTTCGGAAGAAATCCAGTCCCCGCAGGGTGGGTTCTCCGCCCTGGAAGGCATAGCTGATGGAGCCTTCGGCCCTAAGCAGCGTCCTGCGGATTACGTTCTTCAAGGTCTCCTCCGTCATGAAGCCGTAGGAGGGCTGCGTCCTGTTGCGCATCTCGTCACAGTAGAAGCAGTATGCGCAGCTCATGTTGCAGTTGCCCGAGGAGGGCTTTATCATTACGCTTAGTGGCGGCATCTTTCTCTCTCCTTAATATATCGTAAATGGTTCCCGGACAAGGCCATGGGCAGCAGAATCCAGAAAAGCTATCCCCACCCAAGCTTAATTCTCTTCCAGGATTCGCAGCAGCCTCTCCTCCGTATCCGTGAAGAAGATGCCGCTGCCGTTCAGCTTCTCCTGGCTCATGGTCAGGTCCCTCGGGTTCTCCGCGTAGGCCTCCCCGTCCCTTGCGAGCCGCTCCGTCCCCCAGCCAAGCCTCTCGAAAAGGGAATGCACCATGTCGAACATCGATTTCGTGCCCGGCGCGCCGAAATTGTAGACACCGCCCTCCAGGGCAAAGGCCGCCTCCAGGTTCTCCGCCACCTGGTTCACGTCCGTGATGCCGCGCATGTCGTTCACAGGATAGCGCAGGGTCTCCGAGGTCCGGAGCTTTGCCTGGAGCGTCCGCAGGAAATCGCTGTGCTCCCCCGGGTTCATCGTCCGCGCGTCATACATCCAGGACAGCCGCAAGCTCACGCTGTCCGGATTCACCTCCAGGCACCGCTCCTCGGCGGCCAGCTTTTCCCTGCCGTAGAGGTTGCCGGGCCGCACCGCTTCCGTCTCCCTGTGGGGCCCCCTGAAAGCGCTTCCCGCATACACCTGATCCGAGCTGCACAGCAGGCATTTGGCGCCCACCAGCCCTGCCGCCTTTGCTATGTTCACCGCGCCCTCCACGTTGATTCTCCGGGAGCGCTCCGGCTCCCTGTCGCACTGCCCGATGTCCGAGATGGCCGCGCAGTGCACCACGTAATCCGGCCTCCAGTCACGGAATCTCGCGATGGCCCCCGTCTCGTCCGTAATGTCCAGCTCCCCATGCCCGGGGGCGCAGACCTCATATTTCTCCCGGTAGAAATCCGCCACCCTGCTGCCCATAAATCCCGATGCCCCTGTCACCAACAGTCTCTTCATGTCATCCTCCGCCTTCCTTATCTTTCTTCCAGCTTAATATAAAACGCATCCGAATTCAATCTTTTTTCCGGTCACAAATTTTAAATAATTTCGTAACACTCTTGTCATTTTCTATATCTGGTATTATAATACCTTTATCTGCTACAAAATATTGTTATGATTCTGATACGGAACCGCAACAGACAATCCCCACCAAAGAAACGAGGCAAGGACAAAGGATGAACCTGTCTGACCTGACGAGAAATTCACATATGCTGCGAGGCTCCCTGGCGAAAAGAGGCTACATGCGCTGGTGGCATTCCTTTTCCGGCGTACAGCCAGGAACCGGGGAGGCCCGCACCTTTTTCGTGGAGTTCTTCATCATCAATCCCGGTCTGGGCGCGGCCCGGCCCATATTAGGCCAGCATCCCTATTTCAAGAAGCGGGGCATGCGGCCCTCCTATGTGATGATAAAGGCCGGTGCCTTCCCCGATGAGGAGGGGAACGGCGGCAGGCAGCTCCACGCCTTCTACCCGATTTCCGCGCTGCAGGCCACGGGCAGCCCTCTGGTCATGCAGATTGAGAATCCATGTACAGGCTCTTTCCTCTACAGCGAAGACAGGATTGTGGGCAATCTGGAGGTGACGCCGAAGGAAGCCAGGCACCGCTCCCGCATGACGGAGGCGGGCACCATGGAATGGGACGTAAAGGTGCAGAAGGCCGTGTCCTGCCACACAGGCGGCCTCTGCAACAGGCTCGCCGAGACCTTCCGCAGGCTGGACAGCTTCTGGCACGGGGAGGGCATCCGCAGCTTTTTCCAGGGCAGCGTGACGCTGGACGGGGTGTTCTATGAAGTGACCCCGGAGACCAGCTACGGCTACGCGGACAAGCACTGGGGGCGCAGCACGGGCAGGCCATGGTTCCAGTTCGCCTGCGGGAAGCTCCTGAGCACGCGCTCGGACAAGGAGCTGCGGCATTCCGTGGTGGCCCTGAACTGCCTGCGCCCCAGGCTCCTCCTCTTCCCCCTGCGGCCCCGGCTGATGCTGCAGCTGACCTACATGGGGGAAAGCTTCCAGTTCGCCCGCTGCAAATGGGAGACCAAGGAAACCGGCAAGCGGTTCATCTGGCATGTGCTGGCCCAGAATAAGAACGTGGTGGTAAAGCTCTCCGGGAGCTGCACCAAGCGGGAAATGCTGCATCTACAGTACGAAGACCCGGATGGGGACAAGGAGAATGCCCCTCTGTGGGGCGGCGGAAGCGGAATCGGCACCCTGCAGCTCTTCCGCAAGACATCTGGCGGCAGGGAGTGTATGGATACCTTGAAGCTGTCCGATGCCCTATGCATCTACCGGGGCGTGTGATTGCAGGCAGCGCAGCTTGCGTTTCCTATGCCTGGGACTTATGTCAGGCAGACTCGGTCGTTCTTATGTGTCATCAGGAAGGCGTATCTGTACCCGAATTCGGCCAAAGTATATCCAGGACAATCTCCACCAGAAATCCCCACGCCGGCCCGTGGTCCAGCCTCACCTGCCCTCCGTGGGCCGTCACAATCTGGCGCACGATCAAAAGCCCCAGCCCGTGCCGCAGCTGTACCCCGGTTCCGCCGTCCATCATATAATGGGGGGTGCTTCGCAGCGTCTCAAGCTGCTCCTCGCTCACCCCCACACCGTCATCGGACAGCCGAATCCTGGCTTTTCCTGCCTTTCCCTCTTTTCCGGTCTCTGTCCACAGCTCCATAAAGAGGCTGCAGCCCTCGGGGTTGTGCTGCCTGGAATTGCTCAGCACATTGTAGACCGCCCTCTGCAGCAGCTCCCTGTCCCCCCGCATCCTGCACGCGCCAAGCCCCTCCTGGCACCGAAAGTCAATGGGGTATCTCCCCTCCAGATCCTCGTTGGCGAAATCGGCCGCCGCCTGGCGCAGCACCGCCGTCAGGTTCAGCTCCTCCATCCGCACCGGCTGCATCTGATACTCCAGCTTGGAAGCCAGGTTCAGGTTCCCCACCAGATTCTTCATCTTCACGCTCTGGAGCCGGATGACCCTGGCCTTGCGCCTGGCCTCCTCCGGCAGCGACACGTCCTCCTCCAGCTTGGCCGCGTATCCCAGCACCATGGTCAGAGGGGTACGGATGTCGTGGGAGACGCCGGATATCCAGCCCGCCCTGGCGTTCTCCCGCTTGCGCAGCGCCCGCTCCTGGGCTCTGAGCTTCTCATTGACCCGGTTCACCGCCCCCGCCACCTCGGAGAGGAAGCCCTTCTCTCTGACATGCACGTCCTGCTCTGGCAGCGCCTCCATGCCCTGTACCACAGGCTTCACGGACCGCAAGATGCCCGTGCCCAGAATCATGTAGATCAGGAAGGCCAGAGCGCCGTTCAGCAGCAGGAAGCTCAGCAGCATCCTGGGCAGCCCCGCGATCATGCCATAGTCGAAGCTGTTCCACATCATTTTCCAATAGGCGGTCTTTGGGTGTCCCAGGATTACAAGGTCGTCTCCCCTGGATCCCACCGTGGTGGGGTAATCCGCGATGTAGCCTCTGGTGTACCAGGAAATCTCCGCCGCGGAATAGTGCAGCGGAATCTCCTCCGGCAGGCCCTCGCTGTGCCAGACCACGTCCCCTGTCCCATCCTCCACCAGGATGGCCCAGGCGTCATAGTCCGCCAGCTCCTGCTGTCCTGCCGCCGAGAGATGGTACTGGCCATCGCTGCCCAGGGACAGCTCCTCCCCCACCTTGATGGCCGCCTGCCAGCCGCCGTTGTCGCTCCTCTCCCGCCAGGTGTAGGCGATGAACATAGCCAGATTCAGGAAGAAGAGCACTGGCACCACGCACACCATCAACAGCAGGAATCTCCTTATCAGCCTGATCGTCCCTTTCATTCCATGCCCCTTTCCTTCTGCCGTCATGAGCAGTATGCCCTCTGAGCGCATTGCCATGCCCGGCCGCATCCATTCCGGCGTATTTAGCCTGTTCCCGCAATTTCTCACTTCCCGGCAAGCACCAGCTTGTATCCCAGGCCCTTCACCGTCAGCAGAGATACGGGCTTTGACGGATTTTCCTCTATTTTCTCACGGATGCGGCGGATATGGGCCATGAGGGAATTCTCGTAGCCGTAAGGGTTGTCCCCCCAGGCAGCCTCGCATAGCCCGTCTATGGTGACGATGCGGCCCGCATTGCGGTACAGGGCACCCAGCAGCTCGAACTCCTTGGCGGTGAGGGGCAGTCGCTCCTCACCGCGCAGAACCTCAGCCCTCTCGAAATCCAGCTCGCAGGCCGCCAGCTTTACCCTGGGGCATTCCTCCTTATAGGAGCGCCGCAGGACAGCGGCTATGCGGAACAGCAGCTCCCTGGGCAGGAATGGTTTTACCACATAGTCGTCTGCGCCCAGTCCGAAGCCCTGGAACTTGTCCTCCTCCTCTCCCCTGGCCGTCAAAAACAGCGCTGGGATGTCCCCTTTCCCACGCAGCTTCGAAAGCAGTTCAAAGCCGTCCCCGTCCGGCAGCATCACGTCCAGGATGGCCAGCTCCGGCTTCCAGGCCTCCGCCAGGGAAAGCGCATCCGCCACGGTTCCTGCCGTCCGCACCTGCGCATATCCCTCCTGAGTCAGGATAGACGCGACTAACTCCCGCAGCTGCTCCTCATCGTCCACAAGCAGGATTCTTTTTTGCTTCAGATAATCATATTCCATACTCAGCACCTCTCTAAGGTAATAATACCACATTTTCCCCTGGTTTTCATAAAGTTGAGAAAATATAAGGTAATTGTAAGGTTGCGGGAAGGTTGCCGTAAAGAGGAGACGTTATACTGGCCTTAGCAAATCGGCAAACCCCCGATTGCAAAAAAGAATGCGAAAAGGAGTCTGACATGAGCGCGAACATCATCGAGACCGAGAATCTCACGAAATCCTACGGCAACTTCACCGCCGTATCCAACCTAAGCCTCCACATCAAGAAAGGCAGCGTCTACGGCTTCCTGGGCCCCAACGGCGCCGGGAAGTCCACCACCATGAAGATGCTCCTGGGGCTGACGAAGCCCAGCAGCGGAAGCTTCCATATTAATGGCAGGACCTACCCAAAAGACAGGCTGGCCATCCTGCGGGATATGGGTTCCTTCATTGAGGCCCCCGCTTTCTACGGGAACCTCACCGGGGAGGAAAACCTGGAGATCCTGCGCCGCATCCTGCAGCTGCCCAAATCCGCCGTGGAGGATGCCCTGGAAATCGTAGGGCTCACCGAGCACAGAAAGCGGCTGGCAAAAAAGTATTCCCTGGGCATGAAGCAGCGGCTGGGCCTTGCCGGGGCGCTGCTGGGCCATCCGCCCATTTTGATCCTGGACGAACCCACCAACGGGCTGGACCCCATCGGCATCCATGAGATACGCACTTTGGTGCGCTCCCTGCCGGAAAAGTACGATTGCACGGTGCTGGTGTCCTCCCACCTGCTGCCGGAGGTGGAGCTGATGGCGGACGACTTCGGCATTCTGAACCACGGCCGGCTCCTGTTCGAGGGAACTATGGCGGCCCTGAAGCGCACCGCGGATGCCGCGGGCCTGCCCACCCACGACCTAGAGGAGACCTTTCTCGCCATGATCGACATCGACAACCGGAATCGAGGTGAGCGCAGATGACAGCTTACATAAGTCCCTTTTGCATGCCTTTCCTGGAGATGCGGAAAATGAAGCGCACCGGCTTCTGCCAGGCCTTTCTCGGCGGCGGCGCGCTGGCGGCTCTGGTTCCTGTGGTGAACATGGCCCTGCGGGCGGAGACCTTCACCTCCCAGCCGGGCAGCCCTTTCCAGATCCTCATGGAGGCCAACTGGCAGCTGATGGCGCAACTGAACATCTTCCTCCTGGTCTGCGGAGCCTGCCTGCTCTACCATACGGAGTACGCGGACAATGGGCTCCAGAAAGCCCGGTCCCTGCCCCTTGGATCCTCCGGCCTGTTCCTGGGGAAGCTCGGGATATTGCTGTCCGCCGGCCTGATTCCCCTGTGCCTGGAGACGGCCTCCCTGACCCTGTGCTGCATGCGCTGGTTCCCGGACAGGCCGGGCGAAAGCCTCCGGATACTGACTGGCATGGCCTTTGCGTTCGCCATGCTGCTGCCCACCGGTGCGGCCATGCTGCTCCTCTCCTCCATGTGCCGGAACATGTGGATCAGCCTGGGGGCCGGGGTGATTCTGGTCTTCTTCGCCTCCATGTTGCCTGCCAGTTCGTCTTCCGTCAGCGATGTCCTGGCGCTTGTGCCTTTCTGCGGCCCTTATCGGATGCTGCATGAGCTTCCGGGCAGGGAGGCGGCGCTGTGGACGGTCTGTCTGTGCCTGGGGGAGAGCGTCCTGCTCTGCGCCGCGGAGCGCGTTTATCAATCTATCAGGAGGTGCTTTGCATGAAAACGGAATTTCGTCCGCTTACCCTGTTCTCCCTCTTCGGCGTGGAGCTATTGAAGATACGCCGGTCAAAGATTTTTTTGATCCTGCTGATTCCGGCCGTGATGATGTGGCTGCCCTCAGCCATGAACGCCAATGTGAACTTCCTGGGTTCCTACGACATTTCCCCGGAGCACAATTATTTCATCCAGGGATATATGGGCATGGCCTGGTTCATGATCCCCGCCACGCTGATCGTCTGCACGGTGCTGATGAACCAGACGGAAATCTCCAGCCGCGGACTGGTGAAATGCCTCTCCCTGCCGGTGGCGGCCTGGAAGATATGTCTGGCCAAGTTCCTGGTGACGGTCTTCCTCACCGCGGTGCAGTTGGTTCTGTCCATAATGGCGTACTATGGGTCGGCGGCGCTGGCTTCGGGGCTGTACGAGTACGACTTCGTGCTCCCTCTGCCCTATGTGTGCCGGGCCGCCTCCCTGATCTACGCTGCCGTGATTCCCGCGGCGGCTGTGTACTGGATAATCGGCGTGCTGATCCGGACTCCTATCTTCTCTGTGGGGCTTGGGCTGGCCTCCATCGTGCCCTCGGTACTGATGCTGAATACAAAGGTGTGGTACTGCTATCCCATGGACTATCCCTTCTACATGCTGATGACGGAGTACGGGAAGCTGGTGCCGGAGCTGTTCTCCGCAAAGATAGAGCTGGTTCCCATGGTGCCCATCGGCATCGGCACCACGCTCCTGTGCTTGACTGTGGCCTGCGGGCGGTACGGGGCGGCGGAGCGGAATTCCGGCTCCCTGTGACATGAAATCAAGACTTTTATGAGAAAGCATTTATAAAGAAAGGAATAGTGGTCATTATGAAAAACAACAATCTGAAACAAACCGTCTTAACCGCTGTCTGCATCATCATGCTATTCCTGCCCTGGACCATCCTGCCCCTGCGCAGCTTCCCCTGGGCCCTGGAGTCCCCGGCTGCGGAAATCATGATTTCCGGCTACGCGGTGTTCATGATCTTCAGCGGAATATTCACAGCCGTAGTCTATGCAAAGGGTAAAATCCAGCATACGCTCATGAAGCTCTGCGTGGTCATAAATGGCCTCTATGCTTTGGGTGGCATCATCGCCTTTGTGCTGATGATATCTCAGGGGACGCTACGGTTCCGATAGGCGTGCGGGAAGCCATATATGGATGATGGAAGGGGCAACGGCTCCCCCGGCAAAGTGAATCCTATGCCAGAGGGAGCCGTTGCTTTTTTATGCCATACGGAGGTTCTGCATCTGTCGTCCGCCAGGCTGATGTAGGTCATTTCATGTCCAGGTTCTCCGTGACGATTCCGCAAGATTCCAGCTTCGCCCTGACCAGAGCAATCTGGTACTCCAGCTCCTTCTCCGCGTCCGCTGCCTTTTTGATACGCTGTAGATTTGAGCAAACGTCAATCTGGTAATTAGTCATCTCTTTATCGTCAGGCGCTCTTTCATCCCCCCTATACATGCAACGACATTATCGGGTTAAAATCAAGCTCGCAACGCAACGTAAAGTCTATGAAAAATTATGCTTCTTCCTGCATCCACACCCGCATCTGGTTCTCGCCCCGGTTGGCCCAGGCATAGTAAGGGATGGCGGTCATCCGGGCCTTCTCCTTCACGGGGGGCTCCTCGCTGTAGAGCGCCTGGCTTCCCACCATGCGGATGCCCTCGAACTCCAGCAGCACGTTCCCTTTCAGCACGCCCTCCTCACAGCGATGCGCCCTGGCCTCCAACTTTTTGGGGATCCGCAGGCTCTGGATCAGCTCCCCGTTGTCCACGCCCTCGAAGCAGTACACCACAGGCCCGCGCAGCAGGGCCACGCAGCCCGCGTCCTCGCGCACATGCTGGTTGGCGTAGGCCTTGCGCACCTCCATGGGGAACTCCACTTCTACTACATCTCCGTCTTCCCATCTCTTGGTGATGTAGGCATAGCCCTTCTTCACCAGCTTCTGCATGTCCAGCTTCTCTCCGTTCACGGTCAGGGACACCCGCCGGTCATCCGGCTTCACATAATAAGGGATGTGGATGGCAAGGGTGAACTCCTCCTCTGTCCTGGGCGCGACGGCATAGCTGGTCTTCCCCTCCCAGGGATAGCTGGTCTCCACGGTGACGTCCGCCTTCTCCAGCTGCGCCCTCTGCCCGATCATCAGGTGGGAGTAGATCGTGGACTCGTTCTCGCTCCAGCAATACTGCCCCAGGGAGGTCACCAGCCGCACCAGGTTGGGCGGGCAGCAGGCGCAGGCATACCACCCGGGCCGGACGGGCAGCGCGTGCCCATAGCCGAATAGCTTCCCGGACACTCCCGGCTCGCACTCCAGGGGGTTCACGTAGAAATACTTCTTCCCGTCCAGCTGCATGCCGCTGATGGTGCTGTTGTAGAGCTCCTTCTCCATGATGTCCGCGTAGGCGCCGTCCATCTCCATCTCCAGCATCCTGTGGGCGAAGAACACCATGGCGATGGAGGCGCAGGTCTCCGCGTAGGCCATGTCGTTGGGCAGCTCGTAATTGTTGGAGAAGGCCTCCCCCTCCGGGTTCCCGCCCAGGGCCCCGGTGATGTACATCTTCTTGTCCACCACATTGTCCCACAGGGTCCGGCAGGCCTGATACATCCTCTCGTCCCCGTCGGCCCCTGCCACGTCCGCCATGGCGGTGTACATATACAGGGCGCGGACCGCATGGCCCACCGCCTCCTTCTGGTCGTAGATGGGCTCATGGGCCTGGTTGTAGGTCACGTCCATGGCCTCGATGCTGTACTGCCCCCAGTGCTGCCAGCCGCGCTTCAGCTTCTCCTGGTGGAAATAATCAGGGTTCTTCCCCCGCTCCTCCAGGAAATATTTCGCCATGTCCCTGTACTTCTCTTTCCCCGTGGCCCGGTAGAGCTTCATCAGGCCAATCTCCACCTCCTGGTGTCCCGGGATGCCGTGCTCCTTGCCCTCCTCGGGGCCGAAGCGGTCTATGATGTGGTCGGCCATGCGCTCCATCACATGCAGGAGCTTATCCTTCCCGGTGACGTCGAAATAGGCCACGGCGGCCTCCATCATATGCCCGGCGCAGTAGAGCTCATGGCACTCGTGGAGGTTCTGCCAGCGGTGCTCCGGCTCCTTGATAGTGAAGTAGGTGTTCAGATAGCCGTCGGGCTGCTGGGCCTTCTCGATGATATCGATGATGTCGTCCGTCCGCTTCTCCAGCGCCGGATCCGGCTTCACGGACAGGGAATAGGCCACGCCCTCCAGCCATTTCGCCAGGTCGCTGTCCTGGAACACCATCCCGTAGAACTCCCCTTCGCTTAAGCCAGCGGCGATGCGGAAGTTCTCGATGGCATGGCTCTTCGCCACCCCCGGGACTTCATCGTTCAGGACCTTTTCCTGGAAAGGGATGACTACGTCGATGACTTTCTCCTGCATCCCGCTCCAGAATCCGTCCGCCACCTTCACCTGGCTGACATTTACCTCTTTTGCCGTTTTTTTCATGTCCATCCTCCATTCTGCCGCCAGGCGGCATGTATCCTCGCGATCTGTCTCATATTCAGATGTGTACAAATACGAATATCTACAAAACGGGAATTGCCTGTTCCCAAGAACTATGTTATCATTTTCATAAATAAACGCAACATACAGTTTTCAATGAAAGGTGGACAAATCATAGATGTTGTACCTGGTATCAGACGCCTCCAGGCCGGTCCGTTTCCTGTCCGCAGGCAATCTCAACAATGAGGACCAGTTCCTCCATTCCAAGCGCACCATCCAGTCCTATGAGCTGATCTCCGTCACCAGGGGCACCCTGCACATCCAGTCCGGCCAGCGGGACTATGCGCTGAGCCCCGGACAGTTCGTGCTGCTGTTCCCCGGGGAATGCCATTTCGGCACCCGGGCCTCCCAGGGGGAGCTGGGCTTCTACTGGACCCATTTCCACTTCGACGCGGAAGTCAGCGCCGTCTACGAGGAAACCCCGGAGGCCGCCCTGTTCCCGGATGAGAGCCGCCCCCGGTACATCCTTCCGGAGACCGGCACGCTGTCCGCCAACAGCCGGGTCAATGTGCTGTTCGTGCAGCTCCTGGACCTGGCCAAGCGCTTAGGGGACCTGTCCTCCACCCAGTGCAGCTATGCCCAGAGCACCCTGCTGCTGGAGGTGACCCATGAATGCTTCTTCCGCCGTCACCTGATGCAGCAGAACGAGAAAGTCCCCCTGGGCATCGCGGACCTGATGGAATGGCTGGAGCTCAATTTCGACACTGCCCTGTCCGTGGCGGGCATCGCGGAGAAGTTCGGCTACCACCCCTCCTACCTGACTTCCGTCTTCAAGCGCTACAGCGGGTGCACCATCACCGAATACCTGAACCGCCAGCGCATCCGAGTGGCGAAGAACCTCCTGACCTCCACGCCGAAGCTGACCCTGGCGGAGATCGGCACCCAGGTGGGCATCGGGGACGAGAAATATTTCATGCGGCTCTTCAAGCGCTATGAGGGCGTCACCGCCACCGCCTACCGGGAGGCCTTTTCCAGGAAGCCGCTGAACCGGTAGGATTTGGCAAGGCAGGCAGGACCCTGGAACCCTGGAAAAAGAAGCTTGCGTTATGGATTCGTTCCATTATATAATGGGGGTGGCGCTTTGGGGCCGGGACTTCAAAAAAACAGGAGGATGGAAGACCATGCTGGAATTTCGATACGACACACAATTACTGATAGAGGGTGAAAATCTGGACGAAGATACGATTACGGATTATTTCACGGAGAACTTCAAGGGCGACTGCCTGCTGGCGGTGGGGGACGATGAGCTGATCAAGATCCATTACCACACCAATGAGCCCTGGAAGGTGCTGGAATACTGTGCTTCCCTGGGGGAGATCCATGACATCGTCATCGAGGACATGGACAGGCAGGCCAGGGGGCTGCAGGGCTAGTACGCCGTTCAGCCCCGATGCCGTGAAAAGCAGGCTCACCCCCGCCCACGTGTGAAAATCGGACAGGGGGATAATTAGTCCCCCTTCCGCACCGCCTGGCGTACCGTTCGGTACCAAGGCGGTTCAATCGTTTTCACGTCCTTCTGTCTTGGCCATTAAAGCTCCATATTCTTTCCACATTTGTATAGTCTCTTTAGAATCTCTAAAGCCTCCCCAGCTCGTCCATCATCGCGCGCCTGTTCCGGTTACTTGCCTCTCCACTCTGCCGCGATTTCTTCTGCCACTTCAGAACCTCCCGTTATCTTCTTCATTCTGCAAAGCAGTGCCACAAGCTGCCGGTACTTGCTTCTGTCGCCGGTGCGCATCGCCATCTTATCGACTTCCTCTTTGTATTTCTGCAGCAGTTCCCCGGGATAGTCCTTCTTCAGGACATCTTCATACTGTTGCAGCATATTCAGCCCCGGACTCCCCGTGACAAGTTTGATAAAACCGTCTCTTCCCAGGTATCTGTCCGTGATACGGTCTATCTGGCGGATGTATCTTTTTATGTCCTCTTTTGTCGTCCCTTTCTTCACCATGCCTTGAAAACGGAGCAACAGCTTTTCATCTTCTTTCAAAAGCGATACCATGTACGACCTTACCACGTCAATATCCGCTTCCCGGACAAACTCCTCAACGGAAGTGGTTTTGGGGCTATCGTCCTCTTCGGCTCCTCCCAAATCTTCCGTCTCCTGTACCTCCTCAGACCATTGGTATAAGACCGCCGCCATATGCTTGCAACGGTTTCCGTCCTCAGCATAATGATGTCTTTTGTGGAAAAGCAAGGCGAAATGTGGTAGAATGTCCCTAGTGCCCCTGAAGCCATGTCCGCGAGCGGCACGGCATATATAAACATTCTGTATTACATACACCGCACAAGGAGAAAACGAAAATCATGCCCATGGAAAACACGTACTCTGTCCCATATTTATATGAAACATTATCCGCCAAAGCACCCGGGCTCTCCCGGCCGCTGACAGTAAGCGTCCCCGGCTCCAAGAGCATCACCAACCGTGCCCTGCTGCTGGCTACGCTGGCGGAGGGGATTTCCACCCTGCGGGGCGTCCTCTTCTCCGATGACTCCAGACATTTCCTGAAATGCGTCCAGAATCTGGGGTTCGAGACCACCGTGGACGAAGGAGCCCGGACAGTCACGGTCAAAGGGGCAGGGGGCGCGGTTCCCCTCTCTGAGGCCAGCCAGTATGTGGGCAGCGCCGGAACTGCCGCACGCTTTCTGACGGCATTCCTGGGGCTGAGCCAGGGGGTCTACCATATGGATTCCTCGGAACAGATGCGCAGGCGGCCCATGGCCCCGCTGCTGGATTCCCTGACAGAGCTGGGCTGCGAAGTCTTATATGAAGGGAGCGGGGCAAAAGGGCGGATACCCCGGAGTTTTCCCTTCACGCTGCGGGGACACGGCTTCCGGAAGAACAGCATCTGCGTGAATATCGATGAGAGCAGCCAGTTCCTGAGCGCCCTGCTGATTGTGTCCTGTCTGTGCAGCCAGGGTTTCACCACTGCTATAGAGGGCACCCACGGGATGGCTTATATCGAAATGACCAGAAAGATGATGCGCCAGTTCGGCGTAGAGACCCTGAAACGGGACGAGAGGACGTTCCTGACCCCGGCGGGGCAGCATTATCGGGCGCTGGATTATCGGATAGAGCCGGATGTCTCGGCGGCCTGTTATTTCTATGCCATGTGCCCGCTTCTGCACATCCCGGTGAGGGTGGACGATGTGCACTTCGATTCCCTTCAGGGGGATGTGAGGTTCATACGGATATTGGAGCAGATGGGCTGCCGGGCGGCGGACAGCACCAGTGGAATCGTGCTGGAGCCTCCGGCGGACAGGACGTTCCGGGGCATCACAGCGGACATGTCGGCGTGCTCCGACCAGGCCATCACTTTGGCCGCCATCGCCCCCTTTGCGGACGGCCCTACCACGATTACGGGCATCGGGCATATCCGCCTCCAGGAGAGCGACCGCATCGCCGGCATGGCCGCGGAGTTGACCAGGATGGGCATCCGCTGTGAAGAGCGGGCAGACAGCATCACCGTCTATCCGGGCTCCCCGAAGCCGTCCACCGTGGAGACCTATGAGGACCACCGCATGGCCATGGGCTTCGCCCTCACCGGGCTTCGCAGCCCCGGCATCTCCGTCTCCAATCCCGGGTGCTGCCGCAAGACTTTTGAGGACTATTTCGCGGTGCTGGATTATGTGGCGGATTGCCTTGCATCGACCTAATCGCATCGACCTGAAACCAGACAGAGCAACAGCAAAGCGGCTGCATATACCACCGGGTATCTGCAGCCGCTTATGTATATCGTTGCCGGCTAAAGCCGGGTTATCGCACTTGTATAGATGAAATCCGGGCCCCTATGCTATCTGGAGGTGTTCTTTTACTCTCCGCATTTCTGACTCTAGCACGTTCACGCGGATAGAGAGCATTTCATTCTCTGCCCCTGCTTTTAATGCTTCATGCAGTTTTTTTGACAGATTAAGATGTCCCTCTGCTACTTGCCGGATATTGACGCGAATTTCATTCTCAATCGTCAGCTCAATGTTCCTGATATCCGATTCCATACGGTCAATCTTGGCTTCCACCTGGTCCATCCGGGATTCCATCTGATCCATCTTAGATAGGATTAGGTCTAATTTTTCACTATCTGTCATAGGCACATTCCTCCTTTCCTGAGACTCAGTATAACACAGGCCAATCGCGGAGTCCAGCAAAATCCGCCAATATTTTCCACCCTTTTTTTCCCGCCCTACAGGCTTATGGCAAACGCACCACAGCGACGCCGTATTCGGACAGCTCCAGGCTTCCATCCAATGTCTCGCCTGACAGGATATCCGTTCCCTTCACGCCTGGGACAGCGACGGCCTCCTTGGTCCAGTTCAGATAGAACTCGTACACGCCCTCTTCGCCGCTTCTGACATGGCACTCCACGCCCTGGGGGAGTTTGCGCACTGTAATCCCCGCGTCCTCCATCATCCGCTGGAACAGCGGGCGCATGGCGGCGGCGCTGGTTCTGGCGGCCACATAGTAAGCCTTGCCTTTTCCGTGGCTCTTGCAGGTCACGGCGGCGCTGCCCTGGTAGAAGTCATCGGTGTAGGTGCCGAGCACGCGGGCATCCTGCACTCGTAAGATTTCTGCGTAGTCGAATACTTCCCAGTCGCCACGGGCTTCGGTCTGGCCTTTTGCGGATGGCGCTTCCTGGCAGGCTCCGGTTTCTTCTGCGGATGCTGCTGCCCGGCAGGCTTCGGTTTCTTCTGCGGATGCTGCTGCCCGGCAGGCTCCGGTTTCTTTTGCGGATGCTGCTGCCCGGCAGGCTCCGGTTTCTTTTGCGGATACTGCTTCCTGGCAGGCTCCGGTTTCTTTTGCGGATGCTGCTGCCCGGCAGGCTCCGGTTTCTTTTGCGGATACTGCTTCCTGGCAGGCTCCGGTTTCTTTTGCAGATGCAGAGCTGTCCTGGGGGCTGTCCGCCGTGGCTGCTGCCTGGGTGTCCTGCCGGTTCCGGGAAGGGGTTTGCCCGGCCTGGGCGGGCGCGGCTGCTCTGCCCAGGGCTTCCTCCGTCAGGGCGATGCCGTTCCTGTCGGTGGGGTACAGGGAATCGATCTCCTCGCTGACGATGCCGAAGAGGTCTTTCAGCCCGTCCCCGGGGAAGCCGCCCAGGTAGCAGAGCTGTTCGCTGTCCACATAGCCGCACAGGTAGGTGGCCAGGAGCTGCCCGCCCCTTTCCACGAAGGCTTTCAGATTCTGCGCTGTCCCGGGCTGGAGCATGTACAGCATGGGCGCCACCACCAGGTCATAGCAGTCCAGATCCTCGTCGGAGCCCACGATGTCCATGTCCACGCCCAGCTGGAAGAATTCCTTCCAGATGCCGATGCAGGTCTGCTCAAATTTTTTGGTATTCCGCCCCAGACCCTGCATGTCCTCGATGGCCCAGCGGTTGTCCCAGTCGAAGAGCATGGCGGCTCTTGTCTTCACCAGCGTTCCCGCTGCCGGGGCGATTTGCTGCAGCAGCTCCCCTACCTCCGCCACCTCCCGGAAGATTCTCGTGTCGTCCGTCCCTATGTGATCCACCACAGCGCCGTGGAACTGCTCGTAGGAGCCGCGGCCTTTCCGCCACTGGAAATACTGCACGGAGTCGGAGCCGCAGGCCACCGCCTGGAGGCAGGCCAGCCGGTGGATGCCGGGGCGCTTTACCTTGTTCACGTTCTGCCAGTTCACCAGGCCGGGGGCGCTCTCCATCATCATGAACGGTACGCCGCGTTTCAGGGAACGCATCAGCGCATGCTGGAAGGCGGTCTCGAAGGCGGTGTCCTCCAGGGTCTCCCAGTCATTGTGGAAGGGGGGATAATTGTCCCAGGACACCACATCCATGTGGGGAGCCATCTTCCGGTAGTCCAGCCCGCCGAACATGCGCATCAGGTTGGCCGTCACGGGGATGTGGGGGGTGACGCTGTGGAGCACATCGGCTTCCGCCTTCATGAAATCGTTGGTGTTCCAGGTGGTAAAGCGCTTCCACTCCAGGTTCAGGCCCATGACGCTGGTCTCGCCGTGGACGAAGGGGGGCTCTATCTGGTCGAAATCGTTGTAGCGGTGGCTCCAAAAGAAAGTCCACCAGGCGCGGTTGAGCTTCTCGATGTCATTGTCGTATTTCTCTCTCAGATATTTACGGAATTTCGTTATGCAGTGGTCGCAGTAGCATTCTCCGCTGAACTCGTTGGAGATATGGTACATAATCACGCCGGGATGGGAGCCGAATCTCTCCGCCAGCTTTCTGTCTATGAGAGCCACCTTCTCCCGGTAGGCGGGGGAGCTCATGCAGTGGTTGTGGCGCCCGCCGTGGTGCTCCCGCATGCCCATCCGGTTCACCCGCATGGCCTCGGGGTATTTTGCGTCCAGCCAGGCGGGGCGGGCTCCCGAGGGCGTGGCCAGCACGGTGTAGATGCCGTTCTCGTAGAGCCTGTCTATGATCTGCGCCAGCCAGTCAAAATCGTACTTTCCCTCCTGGGGCTCCAGCACAGACCAGGAAAAAATGCCTACGCTGGCGCTGTTGATGCCGGCCTTCTTCATCAGCTCCACGTCCTGCTCCAGGATGTCCGGCCTGTCCAGCCATTGCTCGGGATTGTAGTCGCCGCCGTGGACGAAGCCGCCTATCTGAGGGAATAAAATCTTCTTCTCCATATGTGGATATCTCCTTATTTTTATGTATTTTAGTGCTGTTTCCAGTATAGTCCCCTTTTCCGCAGAAATCAATATGGGGACGGTACTGATTGCGTAAAAGGATTCCCCGGCGTTTCTAAATTTTTTCTTAACACTACTGCAGTAGTGTTGACGATCCGGCAAGAAGGGTGTAAGGTAGAAGCAACCGGAAACTACTGTGGTCTTATGGAAAGGAGAATCAAAATGGATATCAAGCTTTTCGATTCAGAATTGAAGGTAATGTGCGTGCTTTGGAGCGAGGGTGACACCACGGCAAAGCATATATCTGATGTTCTGAAAAAAGAAATCGGCTGGAACATGAACACCACCTACACGCTGATAAAAAGATGTATCAAAAAGGGGGCGATTGCGCGTTCCGAACCGAATTTCATGTGCCATGCCCTTATTCCCAAAGAAGAAGTGCAGGAGGCGGAAACAGATGAATTGATCGACAAGATTTATGACGGTTCCGTGGACAAGCTGTTTGCAGCCCTGTTAGGCAGGAAGAAGCTCTCCGCTGAACAGATTCGGAAGCTCCGGCAGATTGTGGACGATTTGGAATAGAGGTGAAGCAAATGAATTTGCTGCAAATGAATATACTGCAAATGAATGTACTGCAAATGACCTTTTCGGGGGCTGTCTTCATTACTGCGGTAGTGGTTATCCGTGGGGCGGCGATCCATAAGCTGCCGAAGAAGACTTTTCTTGTTTTATGGGAATTGGTGCTGTTCAGGCTGCTTATCCCGTTTTCGATTCCGTCCGTGTTCAGTGTTTATACGTTGGCAAATCATAGCATATCTTCCACAACATGGCCGGAAGCCGGGACAGGTTACGACATTCCCGCCATGCAGGGGCTGTTTGTTACGGCACAGGGAGCAGAACAGCCGCCAGCGGATGTTTCACCGTCTGTTTCTGTTTGGTTTATGGTATGGTGTGCGGGAATCCTGCTTACCGGGTTGTTTTTCGTAATATCTTATCTGCGTTGTCTGACGGAATTTCGGACAGCTTTGCCCGTCCGCAGCCATTATGTGGAAAAGTGGCTGGGGGAGCGCCCATTGAGGCGCAGGATTTCGGTAAGGCAATCTGACCGGATTTCCGCCCCATTGACTTATGGCATTTTCCGTCCGGTCATCCTCCTGCCGAAAAAGATGGACTGGAAAAAGGAAAAGCAGCTGCAGTATGTCCTCTCACATGAGTATGTGCATATCTGTCGCTATGATACTGTAACAAAGCTGGTTGCGGCACTTGCCCTCTGTATCCATTGGTTCAACCCCTTTGTGTGGGTGATGTATCTTCTTTTCAACCGTGATATAGAACTGGCTTGTGATGAAAGCGTCATCCGGCAATTGGGAGAAAAATCGAAATCTGCCTATTCGCTGATGCTTATCGACATGGAAGCGGCCAAAAGCGGTCTGCTGCCATTTTGTAACAGCTTTAGTAAAAATGCAATCGAAGAAAGGATTACAGCGGTTATGAAAACGAAAAAAACCTCATTATTTGCAATTTGTATCGCCGCGGTGCTCATTGTGGGCGTGACCACCGCTTTTGCCACTTCCGCAGCGGGCATGGGAGAAGCAGACGGGATCCATGACGCGGATCTTTCAGATTCTGCGGATTTTTCAGGTTCTTCAGATTCTGCGGCTTCTTCAGATTCTGCGGATTTTTCGGATTTTGCGGACTTTTCGGAGGAAGAATTCGGCAAATTGCTCGCCTTGCGCTTTGACGGTTATGAAGATATGAGTGTTTCGGAATTTCATCATAAAGTATGGGAATTAACAGACACGGAAGAATATCGTGATTTGTTGGAGAGGTTCTCCCAAAATACGGCTCTCTATGAGCAAAAGGACAGCAATGAGATTGCGGCTTTTCTGTTCTACACATTGGAACCCCTCACGGCTGAAAAGTGGCAGACACGGGATTTCGGGGGAGGCATCGCAACGGATTATCCCGGCGCTTCTGATAATGCCATGCTGGAATTTGTTTTCAGCCTTACCATTGAAAATGCTGATACGCTTACTGTCGGCGCGTACAATGCCGCACGTTTGGGCGTTGTGGACGGGTTGCGGAATATCATGCATGGCAAAACGAAAGAGCAGTTGCAGAATCGTTCCTTCATGCAGGAAGCCATTGATGCTGAAATCGAAGAGCTGAACGAGAAATGGAATACAGATAAACTGCGGATTTCCGTGGAATATTCCTTCCTGCCCCTTTCGGAATCGGGTGGCGGAGAGGGCGGACAGGAAGAGATACCGCAAGAACGGGAGCCCCGGGAATATCCCAATGGCACAGAGGAAGATTACCGTTCCTTATTGGATTTGAAAACAGCCGATTACCAGAGCAGGTCAGTTGCAGATTTTAACATGGATTTGCTGGAATGGGCAAATGAAAGTTATGAACGGATGGAACGGATCAATATTGATACTGCCCAGCAGGATTTTTCCGTGAACCTGGACAGTGACGAGCTTTCTTTTGTAGCAATAACCGCATGGCTTTCCGGAGTGGAAAATGGAAAATATGTGCAAAGCATCAACACGGGACGGAAAGAGGAAGACCCTATCCTTAATCAATATCTTCCGTCAAAAACAGCGGAAGAAAATGGATACGGCGCCTGGTGCGATCTGTTCTACCCATTTTCCTATCATATCGCAGACAAAAAGACGCTCACTGTCGGAGAGCGGGACGCTTGTATCAGCAATATGATAAGTGAGGTACAGGATTTTTGGAACGGAACGGATATCGATGAAATGTTAGGTATGACAGAAGGTGATATTGTAGGCAGGCTGAAAGAGATTGCGGCGGAATACAGCAACGATGACATAACAATTATCATTCAGGAAGATTCTGTCAGTTTTGAAAAAATGGACGAACGGGACAGGGCATTTGATTGACAGGGGGAACGGGGGAGGCTTGTGGCTGTGGGGAGGTGTACCGCTCCGCGATTTCACTTGCCGTGAGACCAGACTGCATAACGCTGGCTGGTTGAATCCCATGATTACATGAGACAGTATTCCGCGGTATGCGATATAACTGCTGCCATTGTCCTTTGATTCCAGGGTGCGCGAAGCGGCTCCTGGCAATCAAGCCTGCAACGCTGCGGAGCTGAAAGCGTCCTTCGGACACTTTGGTATTTGGTCTTCGCTTCGGTCGGTGCTAATCATGCGCCTCCAGCGCTACGCACCCCTCGCGGCATTCGCCTGCTGGCCAAGCCAACACTTTGTTGGCTTGGCAGACAACGGTTGCTTGGCTCATTGCTGGCGGGAATCAAAATCCCTGTCCGCTGGCAGCAGTTATCCATAGGCAGTTCCTTCCTGAGGCCGTCAGTGGAAGGTGTCCACGCTGTAGTCATGATAATGGAAGCCGAACCACCGCCCTGGCATGTCGCCGGGGAAGCGGGGGGCGTCATAGGTGACGAAGCCGCCCTCCGGCGTCAGAGCCTCCGGGGTGTAGCGGCGGGTGTGCTCCAGCAGGAGCTTCCAGAGCCGTTGGAAGACGTCCCTGTATTCCGGTGCGGCGGAAAGGTCATGCCGCTCCATGGGATCCCTGTCCAGGTCGAACAGCAGGGCGTGGCCGCCTGTGGCGGAGTAGACCAGCTTCTTCTTCCCCTCCATGACGCAGAAATTCCGGTTCAGACTGTTGCCGAAGAAGACTCTGTCTTCCGGCAGGTCAGATACCGCCAGCAGGTTCCTTCCCGAGCGCCCCTCCGGGCAGTCCTGCCCCGCCATGGCCAGAATCGTGGGGTAGATGTCCGCCAGGGTCACAGGGCGGTCAATCCGGATATTGCGGGAAATCCCCAGTTTCCGGGGCAGCCCCTTGCCCTGAGGAAGCCCCGGTCCCTGGGAAATCCCCGGTTCCTGAGGAATCCCCGGTCCCTGAGGAAGCCCCGGTCTCTGGGGAGGCATGATCAGCAGGGGCACATGGGCGCTGCCCTCGAAGAACAGGTTCTTCTGTGACATGTGGTGGTCGCCCAGCATTTCCCCGTGATCCGAGGTGAAGATCACCCAGGTATCCTTGAACAGGTCGTTCTCCCGCATGGCTCCAAAAATGCGCCCCAACTGGTAGTCCACCTGGGTGATGCAGGCG
>CAMQOJ010000010.1 GCA_947003375.1 uncultured Lachnospiraceae bacterium | reverse complement strand
GGATTGGAGTTTGGGCGGCTGAAAGATTTTTCCTTCATCGGGCCGCTACCTTCCGTTTTGCAGGGATATGTCTTGGGGGCTAAAAGCTCTTATGGGAATGTCTCATTGTATTGCGGCAGCTTGGCATTGGTTGGATGCATTGCCTGCTTTGTGTCAAAAAATATTGCTGTTAAGATGAAGGAAGCTTTTGGCATGATGTGTGGGGGGGGTATTGTTGCTGTTTTACTGGAATCCTTTTTATACGACATTCTCTTTATTTAAAAAGGTGGACAGTTATTGGTATCGGTACTCCTATGTGGGGATATTTGCTGTTTTATTCATGGCAGCATATTTCTACATAACGGAGACTTCGGGAGATGACAGGAAGCATCTGTGGAAAATTGGACTATGGGCAGGAGGGATGCTGGTATTTTTGGACTACCTGAAGCCGACTCAGGACAGAAAGCTTACATATTATACCGCGGCAGCCATCACGCTGACAGCAGCAATTTTGGCCTTGGCATGGTTCTGCGGAAACAGGCGGTATATATGGAAAGCGGTATATGGCGTTCTGGGCATTCTGGCATTATTTGAACTGGCATATGGCACAAAGCTGCAGATGTATCATTACCACGCTTCCGATGTTGAAACATACCGAGAGTATGTAAATGGGACAGGGATGGATATAGAGAGCATCCGTCTTTGGGAAGGGGAAAATGCATTCAGGATTTCACAGACCTCCACAAGAAATCATAATAAAGATATAAACAGAACGGCGAACTATAACGAAGCGCTGGCATTTGGTTATGCGTCCGTTGCAGGTTATGTATCTTCGCCTGACGACCGACAGTTGGAATTCTTGAACCGGATAGGATATCGCAAGGAGGGGGATCGTATGACAGTGGTGAATACCTGTCAGATTGGAGCGGATTCCCTGTTGGGGGTGAAATATGTTCTTTCCGAATACCCGGTGAACGGATTGGTTGAATCGGATAGGCTGGCAGGTCATGGAGACAGGAAAATATATGAAAACCCTTACTGGCTGCCGTTGGCATTTACATGTGACGGACAGGTATGGAGCGAAGAGGGGGACATGAATCCTTTCGAATATCAAAATCGACTGTATAGCCAGCTCGCCGGGCGGAAAATGGAATTATATAAGCCGTTAAAATATGTCAAAAGCCAAAATGGGCCAGATGAGCCATACATATATTCGGTTGGGATTCCGGCTGGAAATTATGCGGTCTATGGGAATATACCTTGGCGCAAAACAATGGATGCCCTTATAAATGTCAATTGTGTATATGATATGGCATATGCGAAATGGCTGTCGCCATCGGTCTTTTATATACCCATAGAGACTGGGGAGGGAAGCGGCGGCCAGGCATTTATAGAATTGAAAGCCGATGATTATGAGGGGCTGGCTCACGGGGAAGAGCAGTTTTATGCGCTGAATCTGGAGATTCTGGAGGAGGCTTCGGTCTTGATGCGCAGCAGAAGCGCGGACAGAGCTTTCGTAAGGAATGGGGAGGCTGTATTTGAAGTGGAAACAGACAGGGAGACAAGCCTATATGTATCAATTCCGTATGACACCGGTTGGACTGTGACGAATAATGGGGAAACTGTTGAAACAGGTCTTTTTGCAGATTGTATGTACCTGATTCCGCTGGACAAAGGGCAGAATACAATTAAAATGACTTACCGCTTACCGGGGCTAACGGCGGGCGTAATAGGTACTGGAATCGGCATCCTGCTGACATTTGGAATGTTTCTGGAAGAGAAGAGGCGCTCGAAATGCATGCCGACAGACTACGGCCCAGGACAGGGGCGGTAGCGCCTCATTTTTTGCGGTTCCGCGTTCTTTTCGTGTCAGGATTCCGGATGCCCTTGCCTTTTACGGTGGAATTATGTTACACTGAAAAACAGGAAACGGATCAAAGCGGGCCAGAAGGCTACAGGAGGTATGACATGCTGCTCATAAAGAACGGATATATGATAGACCCCAAATCCGGCCGGGAAGGAAAGCTGGACATCCTCACGGCGGGAGACAGGATCCTGCGGATTGGGGCGGGGCTGGAGGAGCCGGAGGAGGGCTGCCAGGTAATCGACGCGGAGGGCCTGCTGGCGGCGCCGGGCCTGGTGGACGTCCATGTCCATTTCCGCGATCCCGGCTTCACCCAAAAGGAGGACATAATGACCGGGGCGGCAGCAGCGGCGGCGGGGGGCTTTACCACCGTAGTGATGATGGCCAACACCAGGCCCCCCATAGACAACGGGGAGACCCTTGGATACGTGCTGGAGAAGGGGCGTGGGACAGGCATCCATGTGCTCTCCTGCGCCAATGTGACCATGGGGATGCAGGGAAAGGAGCTCACGCCCATGGAGGAGCTGGCGCAGCTCGGCGCGGCGGGCTTCACGGACGACGGGATTCCGCTTCTGGACGGGGAGCTGGCGCGGAAGGCCATGGAGCGCGCAGCTGCCCTGGACATGCCTGTCAGCTTCCACGAGGAGGATCCGGCGCTGATAGACAATAACGGCATCAACAGAGGAAAAGCCAGCGCCTATTTCGGGATTGGCGGCTCCCCCAGAGAGGCGGAGATAGGCCTGGTGGAGCGGGATTTGGAGCTTGCCCTGGAGACGGGAGCGCATATCAATATACAGCATATCAGCACGCGGGAAGCCGTAGAACTGGTGCGCCGCGCCCGGGCCCGGGGCGGCAACATCCATGCGGAGGCCACGCCCCATCATTTCACCCTGACGGAGGAAGCGGCCATCCGGTACGGCACCCTGGCTAAGATGAACCCGCCCCTGCGGGAGGAGGAAGACAGGCTCGCCGTCATCCGGGGGCTGGCGGACGGCACCATCGACATCATCGCCACAGACCATGCCCCCCACACGGCCCAGGAGAAGGAAAAGCCCATCACCGAAGCGCCCAGCGGCATCATCGGCCTTGAGACCGCGCTGGCCTTAGGAATCACGAAGCTGGTGGAAGCCGGGCATCTGACCATGGCACAGCTCCTGCGGCTCATGAGCACCAACCCTGCGGATCTGTACCACCTGGACGCCGGATACCTGGCGGAAGGGGGCCCTGCGGACATCGTCCTGGTAGACGCCGCCGCGGAATTCGTCCCGGAACGCTATGCCTCGAAATCGGCCAACACACCCTTCACGGGGTGGAAGCTGCGGGGGAAGGTGGTGCGGACGATTTGCGCCGGGAGGATAGCTTACGAAGAGGCACTTGTAGTATAATGATTTGTGACAGTAGGTGAGATTGATTTTGAGGGGAGATGAAAACATGCGTTTAAAAGATTGGGCATTTTTGGGAAACTATGAATTTTTTACGAATAGATTACAGATGCTGGCATCAAATGATTTGCAACCCGAAAAATGGAGCTATGCGGGAAAGAGCGATTTTGGCATTTTGAAGAATTATCTGTACTTTACATTTGAAAAATTATGGAAAGAGAGAGAAGAGGTTTCTGGTGATGACAGGCAAAGATATATTTATATGGAAGAGGACATTGCCTGTTTCAACACCGGATTATATGACAAGACGTGGCAGCCGATATATTTTTATTGCATAAAGAATCCGATGGAGGGCTTCCAGGAATGGCGGTTTACGGCATTTTATAACAGCTATACTATAAAATTCACGGACATTCCGAATGTGGCAGTATCAAATCTGCAGAGAGCAAGCTATTTTGACAATCCAAGCGCATTGATATTCGATATCAAATTGGATATCATTCCACAATGGAACCATATTATGATGAAGAGAATTTTCTGAGAATACCGGAACAATTGCGTGTTAATGGAAAGGAATTCTGCCAAAATCTGATTACCGGAGCAATCAATTCTGTCAGAAAACGCATAGAAGCCAATTATAAAACCGTTGTCCCTCAACTATATAATGATAAAATTCAACTCCTTGCGCCATTGTACCTCACGAACCCGGATAAGCCTGATTTGGCCCTTGTACTGTCTTTGAGCGATGACAAGACAGTTTATTATGGACATACATGCCTTACTACAGAGATGGCGTATAACAATGCGAGACTGATTGCGCGTCCGGACAGTTATTGGCTTCAGCCATAATTTGTTGTTGACATTTTGCAGAAATGTGGGTATACTAAAGCCGATAGGTAAGGTTTGGTGTGTTTTTTAGTTGATAAGCTTGTCTTTTGTTAAGTGTTGTGTAGTGTTACGGATTAGGGCAATAGTCTGCTTAGATTATTGCCCTTAAGTTTTGCTATACCACCTTTTTGCAGCAAAAGACCATTCCAAGATATTCAGAAAGGACCCTACTCATGAAACAAAAGCACACAGCAAAAGTGCTCTCCCAGCGGGAGATAGCACCGGACATTTTCGACATGTGGATAGAGACCCCTCTTGCGGCGGACGCGAAGCCCGGTCAGTTCCTGGGCGTCTATCCCAGGGACAAAAGCACCCTTCTGCCCCGCCCCATCAGCATCTGCGAGGCAGACGCTGCCAGGGGCGCGCTGCGCATCGTCTACCGCGTCGCCGGGGCAGGGACCAGGGAATTCTCAGGCTACAGCCGGGGGGATGCCATATCCCTGCTGGGGAACCTGGGCAACGGCTTCCCCTTAGAGCAGGGAGCCGGGAAAAAAGCCTTCCTCATGGGCGGCGGCATCGGCGTGCCCCCCATCCTGGAGCTGGCCAGGCGCCTGGAAGCGGAGAAGCAGATCGTCGTAGGCTACCGTGACGGGAACCTTTTCCTGAAGGAAGACCTGGAGAGATATGGCAGGGTCTACGCAGCCACCGAGGACGGCAGCGCCGGGACGAAGGGCAACGTGATGGACGCCATCCGGGAGAACGGCCTGGAGGCGGAGGTCATCTTCGCCTGCGGCCCCATGCCCATGCTGCGGGCCATCAAGGCATATGCGGCAGAGCGGGACATCCCGGCCTACATCTCCCTGGAGGAGCACATGGCCTGCGGCGTGGGCGCATGCCTGGGTTGCGTGGTGAAGACGAAGGAAGTCCACCACCACTCCCATGTGCCCAACGCCCGCATCTGTACCGACGGCCCCGTCTTCGAAGCGAAGGAGGTGCAAATATGAAGACACAGGTAACCATTGCAGGCGTCACCCTGAAGAACCCTGTCATGACAGCCTCCGGGACCTTCGGCTCCGGCATGGAATACGCGGAATTCGTGGATCTGGACCGGCTGGGAGCCGTAGTGACCAAAGGCGTGGCCAATGTCCCCTGGCCAGGCAACCCCACCCCCAGGGTGGCGGAGGTCTACGGCGGCATGCTCAACGCCATCGGCCTCCAGAACCCGGGCATAGACGTGTTCCTGGAGCGGGACATCCCCTTCCTGAAGCAGCGTGACACCAAAGTCATCGTCAATGTCTGCGGCAAGACCGTGGAGGACTACGTGGAAGTAGTAGAACGCCTGGGAGAGGAGCCCGCGGTCTCCATGCTGGAGATCAACGTATCCTGCCCCAATGTCAAGGAGGGCGCGATCGCCTTCGGCCAGAAAGCGGACGCCCTGTTCGATATCACGCGGGAAGTCAAACGGCACGCCAGACAGCCCGTCATCATGAAGCTCAGCCCCAATGTCACCGACATTGCCGAGATGGCCCGGGCAGCGGAGGCGGCCGGGGCGGATGCCCTCTCCCTGATCAACACCATCACAGGCATGAAGATAGACATCCATAAGCGCACCTTCGCCCTGGCCAACAGGACCGGCGGCATGAGCGGCCCCGCCATCAAGCCGGTGGCCGTGCGCATGGTCTATCAGGCGGCCACAGCGGTGCAGATCCCTGTCATCGGCATGGGCGGCATCGGGAGCGCCGAGGATGCCATCGAATTCCTGCTGGCCGGGGCCACTGCCGTCAGCGTAGGCGCCATGAACTTCGTGAACCCCTACACCTGCACCGAGGTGGTGGAGGGCATAGAGCGCTACATGGAGCAGTACCATGTGGAGGACGTGACGGACCTGATCGGAGCGGTGCGGGACTGAAGCTCCAGGTACGCAAGCGGATTCAGTCCTTTTCAGGCCGCCCTTACAGCGGGGCAGGTTCAGATCTCCTTGAAAGAATGCCGGGCGAGGGAATCGCCCTAGGCATATCCTGCGGAATGCCTTCATATATATTTCTATACGAGTATATATGGAGGTATTTTTCGTGGAATTATTAAAGAGAAATATACATATGGACCGCGTCAGGGTCCAGGCCGTCACCCAGTTCACCCTGGAAGATGACGTGAACATCCCGGAGAACAAGCCGGACGTAGCCGCGCTGAACCTGGAGAAGGGGGAACTGGTCATCGACGAGATCAGGCCGGGGTCGGATTCCGTCACCGTCCGGGGCAGGCTCTCCTTCGTGGCGCTCTACCACACCATGGAGGAAGGGAGCAGCCTGGTGGTGCTGGAGGGCAGGATGCCCTTTGAGGAGAAAATCAACATGCAGGGCGTGGTGCCCTCGGATACCATTACCGTGGACGGGGTGGTGGAGGATCTTTCCATGAGCATGATAAACTCCCGCAAACTGGGTATCCAGTCCCTGGTTACCTTGACGGCCCGGGTGGAGGAGCTCTATGACGAGGAGGTGCCCATCGCCGTCCATGGGGACGAGAAGGTAGAGTACCGCCGCATGCCCCTGGAACTGGCCCAGATTGCCATCGCGAAGAACGACATCTTCCGCCTGAAGGAGGAGGTGGCGCTGCCATCCAATTACCCCAACATCTTCCAGATCCTCTGGAGCAACATCTCCCTTGGGGATGTGGAGTTCAAGGTCATGGAGGAGAAAATCACCATCTCCGGGGATATCCATCTCTTTCTTTTATATGAGGGTGAGGGCGAGGATCATCCCTGTCGCAGCTTCGAGACCGCCGTTCCTTTCAGCGGCGTGCTGGAATGCCATGGCTGTAGAGAGGGGATGCTGCCCGATATCCGCTACCGCTTGGGACAGCAGGAACTTGCCGTGCGCCCGGACCTGGACGGAGAGGAGCGGAATGTGGGCCTGGAACTGGTGCTGGATATCGCTATCCGGATTTATCAGGAGGAAAAACTGGAGGTCATCTCCGACCTATACGGCGTGACAAGGGAAGTCAGCACCGTGACCCACAAGGCGGAGCTGCGCAGGCTCCTGTCCAGGGTCACCGGCAAGACAAAGGTCACTGACCACGTCCATGTGACGGATGGCACAGTGCTTCAGCTCCTGCATAGCGAGGGGGCTGTGGCGCTGGAGCAGCAGAGCACCGTGGAGAACGGCATCCTGCTCCAGGGCGCCCTGCAGGTGAAAATCATGTACATCACGGGGGAGGACGAAGCGCCCTATGGCAGCGCCCAGGCCCATCTTCCATACCAGTATACCCTGGAGGTGCCTGACATCGCCCCCGAGGATATGGGGGAGGTGCGCGCGGAGGTGGAACAGCTCCAGGTCACCATGCTGGACGGAGAAGAGATGGATGTAAAGGCCGTGCTCAGCTTTTCCACTGTGGTGTTCAAGGCTATTCCCGTGGAACTCATCAGCGCCGTCAATGTGTCGGAGCTGGACAGCGGGAAGATGAGCAGCCTGCCGGGCATGGTGGTCTACATGGTAAAGGAAGGCGATAACCTGTGGAACATCGGGAAAAAATACTACGTCCCTGTGGACTCACTCCGAGAATTGAACGGGCTGGATAGTGACGAGCTGAAAGCGGGACAGAAGCTGCTGATTGTAAAGGGAAGCTAAAGCGCAGTGGAAAAATATGAAGATAAAAAGAAAGGGCGGTTCACATGCGGAACAGCCCTTTTCCTTTGTTTGATGTAGATGAAGTCAACCCTCGGTATCCACCGGAGTGGAGCTGGTCTTCTTAGCCTCCTCGGCCATCTTGTCAAATTTTTCCATGACGGCCTCATAGGTGCGCTGGGAGATGTCGGGGAGGTCGCCGCCCCAAGTCTTGCCGGCTTTCTTGAAGCCTTTCTCGAATGCAGCGCGCATGTCCTCAATCTTGTCAGGGTCTCCTCCGGTCAGAGCCTTTGCGAAGTCGATGATTCTGTCGGAGGTCTGGTTCACGCCCCAGTAGCCGTCCTCAGCGATGTCGGCCTGTGCCTGTGCCTTTGTGGCGGGATCTACGGTATAGTTGCCGCTGCGCAGGAAAGACCAGATATCGTTGGCCTTGCCGTAGGCAGTGGCCTGTCCGGTCATCATCTTCTCCACCAGGCTGCGCAGCTGCGCCGTCCGGGCATCGGCATCGGCTTTCATCTTGTTGATTAGGTTGGTGTCCGGCTTATAGGTGGTCTTGCCGGCAGCGGCGCTGGACTGCTCATATACGACTCCCTTATCGGCAGCGGTCTCTTCTGATTTGGATGTTTCCTTTGATGCGGCAGTCTCTGCTGCCTTTGTGTCGGCCTTTACGTTCTCTGTAGCGGAATAGCTGTAGGCGGCCGCAGCCTGACTTGATGTAACTCCATTTACGCTCATAGTATCCTCCTCCTGACGAAATATTCTGCATCATCCATGATTCTTGACAATAGAATCCTCCTTTTGGATTCTATTGTACTTCATAGAATCCATGTCTTGCATCCTATTGCACATATTTTCTATTTAATATTTCGGCATGAGAGATGGAAATGTTTAGTAGTTCACGAAAAGATTTTCGCTGGATGAAAGGACGGAGGGCGATCTTACAGGAAGCGAAGGCTCAGATGCAGGCTGCAGTCCGAGAGGAACTGTCCGCCGGAGGTGAGCGTGTACTCCAGCCGGATTTCTGTTTGGCTGTCCCCACGGGTAAATTCCGCTGTCCGGGTGGCGACTTCCAGGGGCAGTGTCCCGTAGGGGGTGACATAGTCCGTCCTGTGGGCCTGTCCCGCCTGGAAAATCATACGGGAGCGGACCAGGCCCCTTTTGGTCATCTCCAACAGGTTGTCCCTGTATTTTATGATGGTCTTGACCACATCCGCGGAATCGTCCGGCATCTCCTCGTAAAGGATGTAGGAGGCGCCGTCTTTCTCATAATAATCGGCTTTGGCGCGGCTCTCGGTAACGGATTCCTCCCCTGCCTGGTCCCGCTGCCGTCCAATCAGCGTGAGCATCGCTTTCTGTGCCATAGCTGCCTCCTTGCCTCCCTCTTTGGGGCCCTGCGCCGTTCTCTTCCACGTCTGATGCGTCAATATGCTTCGATATTGATTGTCTTTGCCGACAGGATGCCGTATTTGATGATGGAATTGGCGAAACGTATGAATTTATCCGCCTTGTCGCTGACATAGAACTGGTACCGGTTACTGCCCAGGGTCGGTGGGGTCTGGCAGAGCATGTCATGGACCTCCAGGAGCCTGCGCAGCTCCATGGCGGTCTCGTAGGCCGGGTTCACCAGCGTCACCTCATCCCCCATGATTCTCCCCAGGGTGGAGCGGATCAGGGGATAATGGGTACAGCCCAGAATCAAAGTGTCTATTCCCGTGTCAATCAGCTCGGTGAGGTATCTGCGGGCGATTTCGTCCGTGACGGGATCCTCCAGAAGCCCCTCCTCCACCAAAGGGACGAAGAGTGGGCAGGCTTTGCCGTAGATGGATACCTTCCGGTTCAGCTCCTGTATGTACCTGGTGTATATTTGGCTGCCGATGGTGGCCTCTGTGCCGATTACCCCTATCCGTCCGTTCCTGGTGGCAGAAATGGCAGTTCTGGCCCCCGGCCGCACCACCTCGATGATGGGGATGTCGCAATCCTGCTCCAGTGTCTCCATGGCATAGGCGCTGACCGTATTGCAGGCCACCACTATGGTCTTCACCTGGAAAGTGCGCAGAAACCGCACAATCTGTTCGGAAAACCGCGTGACAGTCTCCCGGGATTTGCTTCCGTAGGGAACTCGGGCCGTATCCCCGAAATAAATGATTTTCTCGTTGGGAATCTGCCGGATGATTTCCCGCACTACAGTAAGGCCGCCCACACCGGAATCGAATACGCCGATGGGGGCGTCCCTGAGCGCCTTATTTTGTTTCAGCTGCGTCTCTGTCATGAAAAGCCTCCCCAAAAGACTAGGAACCGTTAAAGCTTTTGAACAATTCCTTAAGTTCCGTGAGCAGTCTGCTGCGAATCGTAATCTGCTCCCTGTCCGCATTCAGCAGCTCCAGATACAGGGTGCCATCGAAGCTCCACTCCTGATTCCGGGTGGTGACCGTGCCGTCATTATCCTGCGCGCTGACCTTTACGGTATCAGGAGTCAGCGCAAGCTCCGGATAGAGCAGCCCCCACCATCCAAGGGCGGCGCACAGTCCTGCCGCCACACGGATTCCAAGCCATTTCTTTTTCATGCAATCCCCTCTTTTCGCTTTTTAGAGGAGTATTGCCCAATTATGGCGCGTTATACATTATGGCGGATTTTCAGGCCCGGGAGACCTATCCTCTGTTGTTCTCCAGGCGAATCTGCCGGATGATGGCCTTCTTCTGGTTGTCGATATGGAGCTTTGCGGCCGCCGCCGCGGTATCCTTGTCCTTGTTCACGATGCTGTCATAGATAATTCTATGCTCCTTCACCAGTGTTTCATGCTGGCTGCTGTCCTTGATATATTCGAAGCGGTAGCGGTACATCTGCTCGGAGAGATTGTGCACCATCTGAATCAGGCGCCGGTTGCCGGTGGCCTCTACAATAATGTCGTGGAGCGCCACGTCGGCCTGGGCGATTTTCCTGGAATCCTTGGTGGCCACGCACTGTTCGAATTGGTCGCAGGCCTTCCGCAGCCGGGCCAGGCCCTCCTCCGTGATTCGGTCGCAGGCCAGCTCCGCGCAGAGTGCATCCAGGGTCCTGCGGACTTCCAGCACGTCGCTCATGCTCTTCTCCGTAATCCGGGCTACCTCCGCGCCCCGGCGGGGAATCATGGTGACCAGGCCCTCCAGCTCCAGCCTGCGGATGGCCTCCCTGACAGGCGTGCGGCTGACCCCCAGCCTGTCCGCCAGATGGAGCTCCATCAGGCGTTCTCCGGGCTTCAGCTCGCCGGTGAGGATGGCCTGCCGCAATGTATTGAATACCACGTCCCGAAGAGGTAGATCTGCCTGAAAATCAATCTGCATACGAATCCTCCATTCTCACCTTTTGATTCCCGCGAGCAACGAGCCAAGTGGGCATGCTTGCATGCACATTAAAGCCATAAAATATGGATTTGCGACTGCCGCGAGGGTCAAATACCCCGCTGCAAACAGCGTTGCAAGCTTGATGCCATGTTGCTTGCAGCGGGGTTGTTGACCATGTGCTACACTGGCGTAGTCAAGAACGCCTGGCCGGCCAGTTCTTCCTGCCGGAACCGCTCCAGCGCCGCCTCTGCCTTCCCTCTGTCCAAAAAGATGCCGAACACGGTGGGGCCGCTGCCGCTCATGAGGCTGTCCGCCGCGCCCAGCTCCCGCATCCGGGCCTTGATGTCCGCTATGACGGGATGGGCCGGGACGGTGACCGTCTCCAGCACATTTCCCATGCGCTCCAGCACGCCGCGCAAGCTTCCGTCCCTGACGGCCTGTACCATGCCGTCGATGTCGGGATGCATTTCGATGCCGGATGCGTCCAGGTGCTGATAGACATATTTCGTGGATACGCTGACAGCGGGCTTTGCGATAAGGATATGGCAAAAAGGCAGGGGCGGGAGCGGGGTCAGTTTTTCCCCGATGCCCTCTGCCAGCGCCGTGCCGCCCAGGATGCAGTAGGGCACGTCGGCGCCGATGGCCACGCCGTCCTCCATGAGCTGCGCCGGGGAGAGCCCCAGACCGTATAGATGGCTGATTCCTTTCATGGCAGCGGCGGCATCGGTGCTGCCCCCCGCCATGCCGGCGGCGATGGGGATGGTCTTGCGCAGATGGACGCGCAGGCCGGGGCAGCCGTACTTGTCCAGCATGAGCCTGGCCGCTTTGTGGATGAGGTTGTCCTCACCGGTGGGGAGGCTGTCCGCGTCAGTGGTGATGGTGATGCCGCCCTCCGCCCTCTCCAGCGTCAGCTCGTCCCAGAGCCCTACGTTCTGCATGACCATCCTCACCTCATGGTAGCCATTGGGGAGCCGCCGCACCACGTCCAGCCCCAGGTTGATTTTGGCATATGCCTTTATCCGATATCCGTCCATCTGAAGTCCCTCCGTGCAAGAATATTCCGGAACGGTTCTTTATTATACTGATTGTACTAAATTATATACAATCCGTGGGTCTGCGTCAAGGGATAAACCGAGGAGAGTGGGAAAATGCGGGATACTTGTTAAGAAATGGTGGTTAGCTTCCTGTTTGTATGTTATACTCAATAGGAACTGACGGGGGAAAGGGCTGCAGGGGAATGGCAGGACAAAGGGAGGATGACAGTCGATGAGATATCAGATCAGGCACGCGCTGGTGCAGTACGGCGCGGACACCATATTGGAGGACGTGAACTTTGAAATCCGTGACAGCGAGAAGATTGCCGTGGTAGGCCGCAACGGCTGCGGCAAGACCACGCTGCTGAAGCTAATCAACGGGGACATCCACATGAACAACTTGGACAGCGACGAGGAATGCGGCATCACTATGGCCGGGAAGCAGCGCATCGGCTTCCTGCACCAGATTAGCTTCCCCGAGGGGGACACGTCCGTGGAGGAGGAAATCCGCAAGACCTTCGCGCCCATCTTCGCCTGCGAGGCCAGGATGAAGGAAATCGAGGGGGCGCTGGCCTCCGGCCAGGACAGGGCCCTGCTCCACGAATACGATGGCCTCCAGCGGCAGATGGAGGCCCTGCGGGGCTATACCTGGAGGCAGGACATGGAGATCATGTTCCAGCGGTTCGGATTCGCCCTGAAGGACTTGGAGCGCCCCATCGGGAGCTTTTCCGGCGGCCAGCAGACCAAGGTGGCCTTCATCAAGCTGCTCCTGAGCAGGCCGGACATCATGCTGCTGGACGAGCCCACCAACCACCTTGACCTACCCACCATCGAATGGCTGGAGGGGTATCTGAAGGAATACGACAGGTCTGTGGTAATCGTGTCCCACGACCGGATGTTTCTGGACCGGATCATTGATGTGACCTACGAGATTGAGTACCACCGCATCCGGCGCTATCCGGGCAACTATTCCGCCTTCATGGAACAGAAGAAGGCGGCGCTGGCCAAGCAGGAGAAGGACTACGAGGCCCAGCAGAAGGAAATTCAGCGGCTCACGGAATGGATCGAGAAATGGAAGAACACGCCCACCAAGGTAGCCGCCACCAGATCCAAGCGCATGGCCATCGAGCACATGGTGAAGATAGAGAAGCCCAGGCGCTTCGACACCAGGGCCTTCCACGCCCTGTTCCAGCCCCGGATTGAGAGCTATACGGAGGTAATCGCGGCGAAGGGCCTGCGCATCGGCTACGATGCGGAGCTGTCCAGGGTCAGCTTTACCCTGCGCAAGGGCGACAGGCTGGCCATCATCGGGGAGAACGGCATCGGGAAGTCCACGCTGCTAAAGACCCTGACAGGCGCCGTGGCGTCCCTGGGCGGCACATTCTCCTTCGGCCCTAACGTGGAGTGGGGGTATTTCGACCAGCAGGCGGCAGTGGCGGACCAAGCGGATCCGGAACAGACGGTGCTGGACAATTTCTGGGAGGAATACCCGAAGCTCCAGCGGGAGCAGGTCCGCGGCGCTCTGGGGAGCTTCCTGTTCTCCGGGGAGGACGTGGAGAAGAAGATGGGGCAGCTCTCCGGCGGCGAGCGGGTGCGGCTTGCCCTGTGCAAGATGTTCCAGACCAGGCCCAACCTGTTGATTCTGGACGAGCCCACCAACCACATGGACATCGTGGGCAAGGAGGCCCTGGAGCAGATGCTGGGGGCCTTCTCGGGCACTGTCCTCTTCGTCTCCCACGACCGGTACTTCATCCGCCAGATTGCCACGGGAATCCTGGAATTCGCAGGCGGCGAGGTGGTGCAGTATCCGTACCCTTATGAGGAATATCTCCATGAGAAGGAGAAGCGCCAGGCCCTCCTGCGAGGCTCGACTGCCCCGGGCGCGAACAGTGGAAAGGCCGGAAACATCGGGATTGGATTCGGTCAGGGCGGCGGGCCGGCAGGCGGGATGGGCAGCACCTTGGGCACAGAGGGAAGAGGGCGTGCCCGGCAGGGCGCTCCCACCATCTCTGATGTCTTCGACAAGAAGACCTACTATAGTCCCGGTAAGATAAAATCCAGGCTCACCAGGCAGCGGGAGAAATACGAGACCCAGCTGGCGGAGAGCGAGCAGCGGACGGCGGAGCTCAAGCTCCAGATGATGGATCCGGCCCTTGCATCGGATTACGAGAAGCTGATGGAGCTGCAGACCAGGCTGGACGCGGAGGAGGAGAACCAGGAATCCCTGCTGGAGCGGCTGCTGGAGACGGAGACGGCGCTGGAGGAGATGGAGTAGAAGTGGCTGGAGCAGAGGTGGCTGGAGTGCGGATGGCGATATGGAAAACGCGCATGGCGCAGGGAAAGGGACGGAAAGCGCATGGACAGAAAACAGATTGTACTAAGGGAGAACTGGAAATTTCATCTGGAGGAGGAAATGGAAGAAGAGCATTCCAGGGACTACCATACCGGAAGCCCGGGGCAGGAGGGATACCTGCGCAGCGCGGCGGCCGGGGCCTGGTACAAGGGCTTCGACGACAGCGGCTGGCGCAGCGTCACGGTGCCCCATGACTGGTCCGTGGAGCAGCCCTTTTCCAAGAGGTATTCCAGCGGCACAGGCTATCTGGCGGGGGGAACCGGCTGGTACAGGGTGCATTTCCGGCTGCCGGAAGGCTACCGGGGAAAAAGCCTGCGGGTGGTGTTTGATGGCATCTATAAAAACAGCCAGGTGTGGTGCAACAGCTATTACCTGGGCCAGCGCCCCTACGGCTACAGCACCTTTTCCTATGACATCACCCACGCGGCGGCCTTCGGCGACGAGGAGAACGTGCTCAGCGTGAAGGTGGTACATACGGATTTGGCGGATTCCAGATGGTTCACGGGCAGCGGCATCACCAGGAAGGTGACGCTGGTCATAGAGGAGCCGGTGCATCCCGCGGAATACGGCGTGCTCTTCCGGGCGGAGCAGGTGGAGGCGGACGAGACGGATTCGGAGCGCGGAATCGGCAGGGCCCGGATTGTGGTGCGCCACCGGACGGATGTGGCGGAGGGCCTGTCCGGAACGTATAATCTCGTCCGAATCCGCACGGCCCTGATCGGCGCGGAGGGGGAGGCTGTCCTGACCATGGAGGGCGTGACCGGCACAGGCGGGGAATGCATCCTGTCCGGAACCCTGGAGCGGGCCAGGCTCTGGTCGCCGGAGCACCCTTACCTGTACACTCTGCGCACATGGTATAGGGCAGAAGGAGACTGTCCGTCGGAAGAGGAGCTTTCCGAGGAGGCGTTCTATCTGGCGGACGAGACCCGGGTGGGCATCCGGGGAATCGCGTTCGATTCGGACAGAGGCTTTTTCCTGAACGGTGTGGAGACCAAGCTGAAGGGCGTCTGCGTCCACCATGACGGCGGCGCACTGGGGGCGGCCATGGAGCCGGAGGTCTGGCAGAGGCGTCTGGAGGCCTTGCGGGAGTGCGGCTGCAACGCCATCCGCTGCAGCCACAACCCCCATATGCCGGAGCTCTACGACCTGTGCGACAGGATGGGCTTCCTTGTGATGGACGAGGCCTTTGACGAATGGGAGAACGCCAAGAACAAATGGTCTACCGGGCACAATGTCTACCCGCCCGTCCACGAAGGCTATTTCGAGGCCTTCCCCGTCTGGCACGAGGCCGATCTGCGGGCCATGGTGCGCCGGGACAGGAACCACCCCAGCGTCGTCCTGTGGAGCATCGGCAATGAGATAGACTATCCCAACGACCCCTACTGCCACCCCTCCTTCGCGTCTATGACAGGCAACAACGATGCCCACAAACCGGCGGCGGAGCGGCAGTATGACCCAGGCAAGCCCAACGCCATGCGGCTGGTGTCCATAGCGGATAAGCTGGAGCAAATCGTCCGGGAGGAGGACGATACCCGCCCCGTGACGCTGGCGGCGGCATTTCCCGAGCTGTCCGCCGAGACCGGGCTGTTCCGCGGGCTTGACGTGGTGGGCTACAATTACAAAGAGCATCTGTACGCCAAGGACCACGGCAGGTTTCCGGAGAAGCCCTTTCTGGGCAGCGAGAACGGCCACAGCTATGGGGCGTGGCTGGCGGTGCGGGACAATCCTTACATCAGCGGGCAGTTCCTGTGGACGGGCATCGACTATCTGGGCGAGGCCAGGGGATGGCCCGTCCACGGCTCCCCCGCCGGGATACTGACCTGCGCCGGGGACAGGAAGCCGGAATTCTACCGCCGGAAATCCTTCTGGCAGAAAGCACCGGTGCTGGCCATTGCCACCAGGCGGGCTTCGGAGGGCGAGGAGGACTGGCTGCCTATGGAGAGCCACTGGAACTATGAGCCCGGGGAGGAGATTCTGGTGAAGGTGTACACCAACCTGCCCAAGGTGCGGTTGGTGCTGGAAGCCTGGGAACCAGGTGGGCAGGGCGGAATGGCTGGCCTGCCGGTATCCGGTGCGGAGGGAACGGAAGCCGGGGAGTCCCATGCGGAGGCAGCGGGGGCTGTACAGAGGGCTTCAGGGGAACAGAAAGAAGCACAGCGGGATGTGACTGCCGCCTTGCAGGAGGCAGCCACAGGATTGGGGCAGAGCGCGGAAACCAGGCAGGAGGTTGGCGTACTGGAGGGCTACAACGGGGACGGCGCGTACTGCTTCCGGGTATCCTACAGGCCGGGCACGCTGACGGCCTTCGGATATGGCGCGACGGAAGGAGCTGCCCGGGCAAGCCTATCCCAGGCTTGCGGCAAAGATGCGGAACCGATTTGTTTAAGACGCTCTACCGACAATGAGGCCGAGCTGGATATGGCTCGCGCATCCGGAGCCGATGCGGCGGCATCCTGCAGCCTTTCCACCGTGGGCTGTGCGGCCGGGCTGTACTGTGGGGTATGGCAGCAGCCGGACGCGCTGACCGGTTGCGGCTGGGAGGAGGCCTCCGGGGAACCGGGCTATCTGTACCAACTGGAGATCGGCCTGCGGGACGAAAACGGCAGGCCTGTCAGCCGGCAGGAGCGGCTGCTCACCGTCACCGTGGAGGGAGCCGGAGCGCTGGCCGGGCTGGAGAGCGGGAACCTGGCGGACGTGACGCCCTACAGCCAAAACAGCCGGACTACCTTCCGGGGGAGGCTTCTGGCCTTCGTGCGCCGGAACGGGCAGGGGGAAATCATGGTGAAGATTGCCATGGAAGAGGGAGGCGCTTGCATATCCCGAATCCTGCCCGGAGCATAGGCCGGGAAGAAGGCTCCCTCTGAGAAGACGCCTGCATTTCCCAGATTTTGCCCGGAGCATAGACTTCTTGTGAGGGCAGCCTTGTGCGAACGGACAGCCCTGCCCCTTCCGTTGAGGGCAGGCCCGTCCCGTCAATGCCCTGCGACGATGTCCAGCACCTTGTCCATGTCCCACCGTTTCGCCGGGAGGATGACGGCCCGCTGCCCCACCACCTCCCGCAGGATGCGCAGCTCCAGCTGCTGCCTGTGACGCAGGTGCCGGATCAGGTCGTCGAATCCCTGATACCCGTGGGCTTTCCCGTAGGGGGAGGCGCTCAGGTAATCCAGCATCAGGGGATACCACCAGGGGTTCCCCTGCTCGTCCGAGCGTTGCCGGCAGATGATTCGCGTGCTCTCCTCCAGATTGGCATCGTACAGATACAGCAGCAGGAAGTCCTCCCGATGGACATCGTTGAATAACCGATGATAAAAGGATATGATTTCGTCATCTCCCAGCTGCTGGTACAAGATCAATTCTTCCACGATATTCTGCAGGAAAGCGCATTCGAACAGGTATCCGCTTCCGGAAAATTTCCGGTACCTGTCCCGGATAATCTGCTCCAGCTCATCCGGGGATTTTCTGTTATTGTAGATTTCATACTGCTCCATGTCCTTGTGGAAGCCGGGGATGTCCGTGAGAATCGTGGTATAGGTGACGATGTAATGCCCCTCCTCCCGGAAGGTATGGGCCTCAATCTCCCCGCGCAGGCTCCCGTAGCGCTCCAGCGCCGCCAGATAGGCCTCCTCCGTCATCCAGGTGCACCAGGACAGCTCCACAGGCGAATAGTCCCCCTCCCGGCATACATGGAGCTCCGGCAGCCTTTCCGCGATGGACTGCAGCAGGGTGGACTTGCCCATGCCCTGTATCCCTTCTATGAAAATATTTTTCATGATCTGCCGCCTCCTCTCTGCCTTAAGATGGGAGCATTTTATCATGAATGGCCGAAGAATGTCAATTTCCTGTTGAAATGGCCACCAAATCGTGATACAATCTGTGTAAAGCAGATATCATTCGAGACATGGTCTGGAATAATCCATAGTTCTTGCAAAAAGCATTCTATGCAAAATTCCTGCTTTAAAAATCAACATCAAATGAATACAGAGGCAGGAGTTTTCGCAAAGGTCTCCTGCACGGACAGGAGGCGGACGGATGGCACAGAAGGATATCCTGGAGAAGATTCTGATGGCGCATGGAGACGTGTTCGCGGATTGTGTGAACGTGTTCTTGTACGGAGGGCAGCCGAAGCTGCGGGGAGGGGATTTATGTCCTGCTCCCACGGAAAGCTTTTATCAGGGGAAGGCAGGGAAGCGCAGCCAGTTCTGCGACAGGAGCTTCTTTCAGATGGAGGACGGACAGGTGAAGGCGCAGTACTTCATTGAGAACGAGACGCGGCTGAAAAGGCGGCAGGCCCTGCGCAAGGCATCCTATCAGGGCGGGTCGTACCGGGAGCAGCTGGAGCTGAAGCAGCCGGTATATCCCGTGATCGGCATAATCCTGAACTGGACAGGGAGGAGGAACCGGATACCTTTGAGCCTGCGCAGGCTGTTGGCTTCGGAAGGAGCAGACATGGAGGCACTGCGGTTCGTGGACGATGTGACGCTGAAGCTGTACCATATGAGGAACCTGTCCAAAGAAGTGAGGGACAGATTTACCAGCGACATGGGGTTCGTGGTGGACTATCTGAACACAGGAAGCTTCGAGGGACGGGGACAGCAGAGAATTGCCCATGGGGAGGCGCTGTGCGAGATGATGGAGGCGCTGACCGGAGATGCCAGGTTCACGGATATGATAGGGAACCTGCTGGAGAAGCAGGAGGAAGGAGAGGGAATCGTCATGTGCGAGTATATCGATATGCTGGAGGCGAAAGGAGAAGCCAGAGGCAAGGAGATTGGAGAGGGCCGCCTGGCCTCCCTGCTGTCAAAGCTTTATGCCCTGGGAAGGGACGAGGACGCGAAGCTGGCCGTAAACGACAGGGCAGCCAGGGGACGGCTGTACGAGGAGCTGGGGATAGCCGGCGGCTGAGAGACGGAACCGGCAAAAGCGCCTTGACACATCCTGTGGAATCACTTATGATGGTGGAGCAGTCAGGAAAGAGGTGGAGAACGTTGGAGAAGAAGTACCTGGACATCAATGTATATGAAGCGCTGCAGGAACGACTGGACTATATTTTCCGGGAATTCGATAACATATATATTTCCTTCAGCGGCGGCAAGGACAGCGGCCTGCTGCTGCACATGGCCATGGACTACATAGAGCGGAACCGGATCCGGAAGAAGATAGGCGTCTTCCACCAGGATTTCGAGGCCCAGTACCAGGTGACCACGGAATACGTGGAAAAGGTGTTCGAGATGTACCTGCCGCAGATAAAGGCCTACTGGGTGTGCCTGCCCATGGCGGTGCGCACGGCGCTGAGCAGCTATGAGATGTACTGGTATCCCTGGGACGATACCATGCAGGAGAGCTGGGTGCGCCCCCTGCCCAGGAAGCCCTATGTGATCCATATGGGCAGGAATCCCTTCACCCTCTATAAATACAAAATGCTGGAGGAGGATCTGGCCAAGCAGTTCGGCAGGTGGTTCAAGCAAAAGCACGGGAACCGCAAGACCGTATGCCTCCTGGGGATGCGGGCGGAGGAGTCCCTGCGCCGCTACAGCGGCTTTCTGAACAATAAGAACGGCTACCAGGGGAGGTGCTGGATCTCCAGGCAGTTCAAGGATGTGTGGACGGCATCTCCCATGTACGACTGGAGCACCTCCGATGTGTGGACAGCCTATTCCAGGTTCGGCTACCCCTACAACAGGCTGTACGACCTCTACCACAAGGCGGGGCTTCTGCCCACCCAGATGCGGGTGGCCTCGCCCTTCAACGACTATGCCAAGGAATCCCTGAACCTGTACCGGATTCTGGAGCCCCAGACCTGGACCAAGCTGGTGGGGCGGGTGCAGGGGGCGAATTTCACCTCCATCTACGGGAAGACCAAAGCCATGGGCTACCGGGACGTAAAGCTTCCGGAGGGCCATACCTGGCAGTCCTACACCTTATTCCTCCTGGACACCCTGCCGGAGAAGCTGCGGGCGAACTATACAAAGAAATTCCAGACATCCATGGACTTCTGGCACAATACAGGAGGCGGGCTGTCGGAGGAGACCATCCGGGAGCTGACGGAACACGGATACAAGATTGAACGCAACGGCGTTTCCAACTATACGCTGGACAAGAAATCCAGAATCGTCTTCAAGCAGGAGATTCCGGACCACACGGATGATATCAGGAGCACCAAGGACGTCCCGTCCTGGAAGCGCATGTGCTACTGCATCCTGAAGAACGACCATCTCTGCCGGTTCATGGGCTTCGGGCTCATGCGGGAGGACAAGAAGCGGATCGAGGCTATCAAGGAGAAATATCAGAACATGGAGGGCGTTTAAATGGCATATTGCAGTCCGGTCTACAGCGTGGAGAGGGTACCTTTCGAGAAGATTGAGCCCAACAGCTACAATCCCAACGCGGTGGCGCCGCCGGAGATGCGGCTTCTGTACGACAGCATCAAGGAGGACGGCTACACGATGCCCATTGTGTGCTATTACGATAAGAAGAGAGACGTCTATATCATCGTGGATGGCTTCCACCGCTACCGGGTGATGCGGGACTATCCGGACATCTACCGCAGGGAGGAGGGCATGCTGCCCGTGACCGTAATCGACAAGCCGTTAGACCAGCGCATGGCCAGCACCATCCGCCATAACCGGGCCAGGGGATCCCACGACGTGGAGCTGATGAGCAATATCGTGAGGGAGCTCCATGAAATCGGCAGGAGCGATGCCTGGATTTCAAGGCACTTAGGCATGGATCCGGACGAAATCCTGCGCCTGAAGCAGATTACGGGGCTGACGGAGCTGTTCCGGGACACGGAGTTCGGCAGGGCGTGGGTGCCGGAGGAGGCCGATGAGTGACGAGGGCAGATGCAGCATGAATTTGGCCTTTTTGTGTGCCGCCTGCTTTGTTTGCGGCTTGCGTGACAGTGGGCGCATTCAGAAACTCTCTTGACATACAGCACGAAAGATCATATGATGAAAGGGGGGAGGAAAGCGGTTTCAGGAAAGAGGGTAAAGAAGAGGTACTGCATATGGACGTAGGCAAAAAAACAGGTGGGAAAAGCATCACTATCTATGACATAGCGAAGGAAGCGGGGGTATCCCCCGCAACGGTCTCCCGGGTGCTGACGAACAGCGCCAGGGTCAGGCCGGAGAAGAAGCAGAAGATTCAGGAGCTCATCGAAAAATATAATTTCACGCCCAACGCCATGGCCAGAGGGCTGTCGGATACGCACAGCAGGGTCATCGGCATCATCGCGGCGGACGTGAGGAATCCATTCTATTCCGAGGTCTTCGTGGCCTGCGAGCTGGCGGCCAGGAGGCTGGGGTACACGGTCCTGCTGTGCAATTCCCTGGGGGAGGCCGGACTGGAGCGGCAACAGCTGGAGAAGCTTCAGGAGCAGCGGGTGGACGCTGTGATTCAGTTGGGCGGCAGGGTGGACGACCTGGTGTCGCAGCTGGAGTACGTGGAGCTGGTGAACGCCATGCCGGAGCGGATTCCCATGGTAATCAACGGCAAGCTGGACGGCACCCAGTGCTACCAGGTGCAGATCAATGCCAGGAAGAGCATGGATTTGCTGATAGAGCATCTGATTGGACTGGGCCACAGGGATATCGCGCTGATTGGCGGCCGGGCGGACGTGCTGTCCACCTTTGAGAAGATACAGCGGTACAAGCAGCTGCTGAAGCAGAACCAGATTCCCTTCAGGCCGGAGCTGGTGCAGGAGGCGGGGCACTATAATGACGCGGGGGCCTATGCGGAGATGAACAGGATGTTGGATGCAGGAATTGTTCCGACGGCGGTGATTGCCATCAACGATTTCTCCGCGGCAGGGATTGCCCGCAGCCTCACGGAGCACGGCTACCGGATACCCGAGGACATCTCCCTGGTCAGCTACGACAATACCTACATCGCCGAGATGCTGATCCCCAAACTCACCAGCATCGATTACGACTACGGGAACCTGGGACGGAAGCTGGTGGAGACCGCCATAGGGGCCCTGGAGGGGAAGGAGATTCCGAAGCTGCAGATGCTGGAGCCTACCTTGGTGGTGCGGGAGAGCAGCGGCCCGGCCAGGGCGCTGTGATTCGTTTGCCATTGCAGGCATCCCCCTGATGCCGAAGTGCTACCGTGTGGACAGTGGATTAGAGGCAGCTCATACATCTAACGGAAACAGGCGCCGCCCCGCCTGCAGGGGATAGCGGTGCGGAGCGACGCAGCAGAATACTGTGAATCATGAATGGGCCTGGCAGGATGACAGCGACTGCCAGGCCCGCTGCATGCCTTGAGGAAGCGGATGGCGGGGAGGGGCTGGCAGATGAAAATCAAATGAATGCATGATACCGATTGCAGGGATAAAAGCGGAAAGACGAGAAAGAGAGGTTGGAATATCCTCTCTTTTTTAATGCCTGGAAAACTGATTGTAAATAATATACAAAAAAGAGGTTGAAAAACTGTGTAT
>CAMQOJ010000009.1 GCA_947003375.1 uncultured Lachnospiraceae bacterium | reverse complement strand
TGCTATGCGAATCGCGCTTCATTCCATGGCCCTCGCCATTATCTGCTCTGCGATTCGCATTGCTCCCCGTCCGTCCGCCACGGCCTTAAGCTTTCGGCTGTACGCCTCCCGCAGGGCCGCATCCCCGGCCAGCAGCGCGATATTCTCCACCGCCTCCGCAGCCATGCCCTCCCCCTGGGCGAGATAATTTCCTCCAAAGCATACCAGTTCCTTTTTCACAAAGCCCTCTACAATCCGTTCCTGGTTGTCCACAAAGGAAAACGCCACCATGGGCACGCCCACGGCGCTGAGCTCATACATGGTGGAGCCCCCCGCCGTGACGGCGATGTCGCTGCCGAGCATCAGCTCCCACATCCTGGGTACATTGCTGTATATCTTCACATTCGGGTGCTGCCTCTCCAGCTCCTTCAGCTCCCCCAGATGTCCATTGTAGATTCCGCTGACCACCCAGTACTCCAGGCCTGCTGCCCCTGGATGGGCCAGGCACTTCCGCAGAATCTGTCCGGCCAAATCGTATCTGTCGCTGCCCCCTGTGGTGATGAGCACCCTGGCCGCCCGCTCCCGCACCTCCATGGCGCATTCTCCGAATTCCGCCCGCAAAGGCGCGTACGCAGGCCCCAGGAGAAGCTCTGCCGCCCGGGCTCCTTCATACAGGGAGCTCTCCGCGAAAATATTGTAGTTGATCAACAGATCAACCGGGAGATCCAGGCGGCATTTGTCGTCCAGATACCCCACGGGAAGGTAATTTTTTACCCTGCTCAGATACCCGGCCGTGGCAAAATAGCTGTCTGCCAGGAAAAAATTCCCTCCCCCTCCGGCCAGCAATCCCTCCAGCGCCTCCAGCTCCCCCTCCATGCAGCGATAGTCAGAACGGAGCGCCTTGAACTCCATCTCCCTGGCCTCAAGCAGCCCCGCCGCCCTTTCGTCCGCTGTCAAAAAACATACCTGCTGCCCCTGCCGCCTCAGGGCCTCCGCGATGGACAGGCAGCGCATCACATGCCCGCTTCCCACCTCCCGGTTGGCATCCGCCCGAATCCATATCATGCCTGCACCCCTTCGCGCGCTTCGGCCTCCCTGTAGCGTCGCTTGAAATTGGCCACGGTTTCGAACCAAGTAAAGGGCATCTGCTCCCGGATGGCCGTAAGCTCGCGCATCCTGTGAAAGCTTCCCTCTCCCTCCTGCCTTCTGGGCACCACATCGCCGCGCTTGATTTTCTCCCAGTTTTCCCGAAACAGATCCGCGATTTCCAGGAGCAATCTGTCGTAGGAAGAGGCGAATGTCTCTTTCTCCTCGTCGAACGTAATCTCTCTCTGGCAGAGGAGGTCCCCTGTATCCAGCCCCCTGTCCACCAGGTGGATGGTGACGCCCTTTGGCGTGTCGTAGAGGAAGCTGAAGAAGTTGGGGTTGGAGCCTCTGTTATAGGGCAGCAGGGAGGTATGGAGATTGATGACCCTGCCTGGCATCCTCCTCAGCACCTCCTCAGGAATCATATGGCGGTAATTGAAGCTGATGATGAATGACGGCGCCATCTGCTCCACCGCCTCCGGGGTCAGCTTGTTTTCGATTCTGTATACCTTCGGTTCCCTCTCCGAAAGCCAACGGTACAGCTCCTCCGTATTCGCGTTGTTGGTGGCAAAAAGAATCGCTCCCTTTTCCAGCGCGTCAAAGGACAGGGGGGTGCCCCTCTCCAGGGCCCTGTCCGTCCTCATTCCGATTATATCTCCGTAATATTTCGGTTTCAGGCCATAGCCGGGCCGGATGATACGGACATTGTCCGGGGTGAGCCTCTCCCCTGCGGCGATATCCTGCACCGCGAAGATGGATCGGCGGAACACCATGCTGCTCTCCTCCTGAGGGCTCACCCCATAGGTCGGCTCTCCCATGACCTCCTCCACGGTCCTGATGTCCCGGACCATGGCCTTGTACTCTTGGGGCGTCATGGAAAAGGAGGCATCGGGGTTCTCTATATCCCGGCTGATGCAGAAATGCTTCTCGACAATCTTCGCCCCCAGCGCCACAGCGGTGACAGCGCTCACGAATCCCAGGGAGTGGTCCGATAGGCCCACGGGAAACCCGAAGCGCTTCTTCATGTCCTGTATGGTGGACAGATGCATCTGTGCGGGGTCTGCGGGATAGGCGCTGGAACAGCGCAGCAGCGCGAGCTGTCCGTTTCCGGTCTTCCTCACGGCCTCCACCGCCTCCCTGATCTCCTCCAAAGTCCCCATGCCCGTGGACATGATGATTGGCTTGCCCTTGGAGGCCACATACTCTACCAGCGGCAAGTCTACCATCTCGAAAGAGGCAATCTTATAGAACTGCAGTCCCAGCTCCTCCAGGAAGTCCACGGAGGTCCTGTCGAAAGGGGTGGAGAGGAAGTCGATTCCCACCTTCTCTGCCTCCGCCTTTAGATCCGCCTGCCATTCCCAGGGCATGTATCCCTTCCCGTAGAGTTTGTAGAGATTCTCCCCCTCCCATGTGCCATTCCCCACCTGAAAATACCGGTTGCTGCAGTCGATTGTCAGCGTATCCGGCGTGTAGGTCTGTATCTTGATACAGTCGGCGCCGCTCTCCTTCGCGGCGCGGACGATCTCCTTTGCCCGCTCCAGGCTGCCCGCATGGTTCGCGGACATCTCCGCTATCAGATACACGGGGCATCCCGCGCCGATAGAACGGTTTCCCACCTTGATTCTCTCCATCTTTCATCCCTCCCCGGGGTCTCGGCTTCCCCTGTCTGCCAGTCAGCCCGGAACCGTATGCGCCGCGCTTACGTCCTTTCACGCCAGCAGCCGCTGCATCAGCTCCAGTATCGCTTCCTTGGTAGCGAAATTCTCCGCCACCACATGCTCCGCGTCTATCTCCATGTCAAAGGCGTCCTCCAGCATCTCCACCAACTCTATCACCTGAAAGGAGTCCAGCAGTCCCGCCTCGAACAAATCGTCCCCGTCATAGGAGAGGATTCCCTCGTCTATCTCCGCCAACAGCTCCAGTATCTTTTCTTCCATACTCATCCTCCGTCCCTTTCCCGATTTCCTCGTACTTCAATCTCAGCACATACGCTTCATCCAGCGGCAGATAGAGAAAGCCTGTCCCTCCGCCGTCCTCCTGTGCGGCTTCCCGCTCCAATTTCCTGTAGCGCAGAATCCTGATCTCCCTTCCCCCATGGGTCGCCGTAGCCCGGGGAAAGATGGCGCTCTTCCCGTAATCCAGGGCACGGAGCAGCCGGTAAATCTGTTCCGGATTGTCCCGGGTATCGAAATGCCCTCCTCCGGGTACCTCTTTCGACCGATACAGCCTCCGCCCCTGCAGGGCCTCCTGGGCCCTGGCCTCCGCGCTCTCCTCCAGAATCCCCGGAAAGCATTCACAGAAGCCCTCATAGGCCAGCGCCATCAGGCGTTCCGTCAGCTCATAGGCCTTGACGTCCGGGCCTATCCCGCAGCTCTTCTGAAGGATGATGCTGCCCTCGTCCACCCCTTCCGTCACATAATGCCAGGTGATGCCGGTCTTGCTCTCCCCCTCATAGATGGCCCAACTTGGGGCGTTCCTGCCGGCAAACCTGGGGAGCAGCGCATTGTGGAAATTCACGATAGCCACATTGGGCTTTTCTACCACGGAATCCGGAAACAGGAAGTTGTTGCTGGCGCTTAAGACCAGCGTCTCTTCCTCCACCGCCTCCAGCCGCTCTCCAAGCTCCCCTTTCTCGGGTATGGAGAAAAAGGGGACTCCCCGGGCCTGGCAGGTCTTTTTCAGGATGCTGAAAGGGTGGGGTTCATGCTCGATATACTCCACCGAATATCCATAATCGCTTTTCCGGTCGCAGACATGCTCCAGCACCTGGGCCGTCACCCTGCCGTATCCTATGATAATGATTTTCTCAAATTTCGTATATGCCATCACAAATATTCCTTCAGCTTCACTCTGTCTATCTTGCCGTTGGCGTTCAGCGGCATATCTTCCATGTACACGACCCTTCCGGGCAGCATATACTCCGGTATCATGGTGCGGAGCCTCTCGCCAATCTCCTCCCTGGTCATTTCCTTATCCAAAAACAGAACGATTCTGCTCTTTTTTTCGTCATACAGGCAGCAGCACATGGTAATCTCCGGCAGAGAGGATGCCGCCGTCTCGATTTCTCCCAGCTCGATGCGGTGTCCCATATGTTTGATCTGGAAATCCTTCCTGGAAAGGTAGATCAGCTCTCCCCGCTCATTGTACTGCACCAAATCCCCTGTCCGGTATATCTTCTCCTCATAAGCTATCTGCAGAGGGTTCTGCACGAAAGCCGCCGCAGTCTTCTCCGGGTTATTGTAATAGCCGGCGGAAAGGCTGGTCCCCCTGACGCACAGCTCGCCCACTGTACCCGCTTCCGTCACTAGACAGTCCTCGCTGTCCAGCACCATGATTTCCGTATTCTTCATGGGGATGCCGATTGGAAGGCTCTCGTCGTCCTGGAACTCCCTGTCCACGATGTAGTAGGTGCACGCGTCCGTAATCTCCGTAGGGCCGTAGAGATTGGCGTACAGCACATCCGGCAGGTACCTCCTCCAGATATTCAGCTGTTTGTTCGGCATCACCTCCCCACAGAACAGGACGCGCCTCAGGGTATGTGAGAGATCCACATTGCGGAATGCCTTCAGCTTCGACACCACCATCAGGGCGGACGGAACCCAGAAGATGGTGTCCACCTGCCGCTCTCTGATCCACTCCAGCAGACGTACCGGCTGGGGGAACAGCCGCTTCGGCACGATGTCCAGCTCCGCCCCTGTCTTCATGGTGGAGTAGATGTCCAGGATGGAATTGTCGAAATAGAAGGGGGCCTGGTTCCCGAACCGGTCCTCCTGGGAGATTTGGAAGGTCTCCGTGACCCAGTCCGTGTAATCGATCACGCTCCTGTGGGTGATACATACCCCCTTGGGGATTCCCGTGGAGCCGGAGGTGAACAGCACATATAGCAAATCCGTGTCTATGATCCGGCCCGCCGTCTCCAGCACCTGCCCCTCCATGTCTGCCTGCTCCCGGGCAGCCAGCACATCCTCATAAATCAGGTATTCCCCGGAAAAAGCGAATTTCTCGAATTCCGGCCGCAGCGTCTTGGTTGTGATCACCAGCTTGGGCTGCAGGACTTCCAAAATCCGATTCACCCGCTGGCCGGGCATGTCTACGTCAATGGGTGAATAGAAATTGCCGCTGTAAGCGATTCCCATGAAGGACACCAATACCTTCACGCTCTTTTCCAGATATACCACTATGGGACATTTTCGCTGCGTCAGCATATTCAGGATGCTCCCCGCGATTTTGATGCTCCTGTGCCGATACTCCCCATAGGTCATCTGCTCTGTCTCATCCCAGAGGGCTGTTTTATCCGGCAGCCGTGCCGCCGTCCCCTCCAGCCATTCCAATACATTTGCCTGCATTTTCCTCTTCCTTTTCTATCTGCCTTCCCTTTTATCTAATCTCTTTTTCGTGCATCAGCCGATATTTCAGCTCCGCCAGCTTCCAGTCTTCCTCCGTGTCGATGTCCTGGACTTCCAGCTCCGACATGACAAAGGGGAGTGTCCGGGCCATCACCAACATGCTCTGCACCTCAAAGCTCCTGGCGTTCAGGCAGTAGAACTGGCCCACGTCATGGTAGAAGGGCTCCAAATCCTGGGATCTGTAATCGCGGTACTGGGGCCACTTGAACTGCACCTCCCCGTCCTTTATCACCACCCCTCTCTGGGGCGGGAAGTCGAACTGCACCACCGGCTGGACCGCGTCCGCGCCGGACTCCGCCAGCAGATCCATAGCGGCCTTCAGCGTCTCCGGGCGCAGGAAAGGCGCCGTAGGATAGATACCGCACAGCAGGTCGAACTCCTGTCCGCGCTTCCTGTATTCCCCCATCACCTCCGTCAGCACCTGGGGCGTGGAGGCATAGTCATTGGACGTCTCCGGGCTTCGAAAGAAGGGCACCTCCGCGCCATAGCGCTTCGCCGCCTCCGCAATTTCCTCATCATCCGTGGACACCATCACCACATCGAAGATGCCGCATCGGAGCGCCGCATCGATGGAATAGGCTAAAATAGGCCTGCCACAGAACTCCTTGATATTTTTCCTGGGGATGCGCTTGCTCCCTCCCCTGGCCGTGATAATCGCTATCTGTCTCATACTGATTCCTCTCTGTCCTTCGCTCTTCTGATTTTATCTGTATCTTTACCTCTAAAAGCGGCCCCGGCTTTTCCCCATTGCAGCCTTCATCCGCCGCACCGCAAGCTTCATCCGATAATAGCAGAAGAACCGCAGGTCCGACTGCCGCTGCATGTCGATGAGCCTGCACTCCTCTCTCCCAATCCGCTGCCTGTAGTATTTATTCTCCCTGAAATCCGGGAACTTCGCCTCCACGCCCTCCCTCAGCTCCTTCACAAAGGAAAGCCTGGGATGTCTCACGCCCTGCATATAGGAAAACAGCGTAATCACATAGTACAGCTCTGAAAACCGGTATTCTATCTCGGGGCGATACTGCTCCAGAATCCCCCGCCCTGCGCACTCTTCATAGAAAATCTCCTCTGCCCGCATCCTGTCCCGGCATCGCTCTTCCGTGATATGATGCACCGTGGAGGCACCATGCTGATAGTAATAATAAAGCGGCTCCTCCACCCGCTCGAAATGGGTAAAGTATAATGACCACAGAGGCCCCGCGCAATTGTCTTCATAGAAAATACCCTCCGGAAAGCTCAGGCCGTTCTCCCGTATGACGCTGTGCCGGTAAATTTTTATCACCATGCTGCCGGGCTGCAGAATCAGCTTCCTGTGCCGTTCCTGGTTCAGAATGCCGGTCTGATCCGGGGTGTTGTTCACCACGATCCTGCCCTGTTCATAGGTATGTCCGGACACCAGGCTATAATCGCAGCCCACCACATCCGCCCCTGTCTCCTCAGCCTTTGCCAGCAGCCTCTCGTAAAAGCCCGGTGCCGCCCAGTCATCGCTGTCCACAAAGCCGATCCATTCCCCTGTGGCAGCTCCAAGTCCCCGGTTCTTCGCGCCGCCCTGCCGACTGTTCACGGGGCAGGCAATCACTTTCACCCTCTCCGGATATCTCTCCTGATAGGAGCGAAGGATTTCCAGGGAAGCGTCCGTAGAGGCGTCGTCCACCGCTATGATTTCCATGTCCTCTATGGTCTGGTTCACCAGGGAGTCCATACAATATTCCAGTTTTCCCTCTGCGGCCATATTATAGACCGGCACAATGACGCTTAGCTGCATTATGCTCTCCTCTGCGCTGCCCCCACATGTTCCGGACCGCCTCTCTGGCGCTCCAGGACGATTTTGCCGTCCTCCACCCGATACACCATATCGCATTTCTCGATGGTCTGGAGCCTGTGGGCGATAATGACCAGGGTCTTCCGGCCGTGGAGCCTGTTGATGGCGGCCATGATGGCGGCCTCCGTGTCATTATCCAGGGCCGATGTGGCCTCGTCCAGAATCAGTACCTCCGGGTCATAGTACAGCGCCCTGGCAATGCCGATCCGCTGCCGCTGCCCTCCGGAAAGCCGTATGCCCCTCTCTCCGATACCCGTGTCCAGTCCTTCCGGCAGGGACTTCACAAATTCGTCCAGCTGGGCTTCCTTCAGCGCCTCCCAGACTTTTCTGTCATCGATGCACTCATCATGTACTCCAAAGGCCACATTCCGCCGAATGGTGTCGTCCAGCATGAAAATCATCTGGGGGATATAGCCGATATTCTTCAGAAAGCTTCTGTAGCAGGCCTTTACGTCCACGCCATCCGCGTAGATGGCACCGCTCCTCACCTCCAGAAGCCCCAGCAGCACGTCCACGATAGTGCTCTTCCCCGCGCCGGAGGCCCCTACGATGCCCACCGCGGAGCCAATGTCTATGGACAGCGCCGCATGGTCGAAAATCAATTTGTCCGTATTCGGATAAGCATATGTGATATCCCTCAGCTCGATAGATTGCCTCAGCGGAAGCTTCTCCTCGTCCGTGGCAAAGGACATGTCTACCTTGTCGTCCTCGATTTCCTCCTGCAGGTTGTCGCTGACTCCCATGAAGAAAGGCTCGAAATAGGCGATGGAATTAATCTGGTTGTTGATGCGGTTCACCGCGGGCAGGAGCACGAAGGCCGCGGCCGCCAGGGTGGAGAGCACCTCCAGCATATTTTCCGCGGACGTCCCCGTCACCGTCAGCACAATCATGTAGCCCATCATCACCGCGATGCAGACAGTCTCGATCAGGAACTTGGGCACATTGTTGTACAGGCTGTAACGCTGAACCGCATTCACATAGCCTCTTCCGCATTTGCGGTACTCCTCCACGAAATACTGCTCCTTACAGATAATCTTGACTTCCTTGATACCCTGCACCGTCTGGGAAATCCATTTGAAAAGGCTGCTGTAGTAATTTTGATTGTCCTCCCCTGCCTTGCGCATAATGGGCTTCAGCACTGCCTTGATAGCTGCCAATAACGCCACCAGGGAAACCGCAAGCAGTATCGTCATGGCCCCATTAGTCATCAGGCAGTATCCTGCCACGAACAGGGACACCACCCCGTCGGACAGCAGCTGCAGCAGGGCCAAAATCAATGCATACATATTGTTCACATCAGAAGTGATGCTCCTCTGCACCACCGCCGTATCCGCATTCAGGTAGAATTCATAGCTCCTGCGCAGGTAATTTCGCATCATCCGTTCTGATGTCCGGAACTGATTGGTGTATACAAAGGCGAAAGTCAGCTTCTGCTGCACGAACAGGAACGCGTTCTTCACCGCAAAGACCACGATCAAAAGGGCCATCACCGTCACCGAAAAGCTCTCGAAGCTCTGACAGCCCAGGAAATCATAGAAGCTCCTCACAATGCCATTCTTCTCCACAGCCGTCTTGTCGATCACCACGCTGACCGCCTGCACCAAAAGCCCTATGCCCGCGGTCTGGAGAAACGCGCCCACCACCATCAGGGCCACGAGCCCTGCCATGGTCAGCTTTTGCTTCTTATCCAACAATACCTTCAGTTTTTTCAGAATCTGCACCATTCGCTGCCTCTCCTAAGCCCTATCCGCTCTCCTGCCTTAAGTCAGATCATCTCATTCTGCCTGTGGATGCTGGGATCCTCATATTTATCCAGAAAATCCGGCCCCAGGCGCACCACCTCGTCCGCGAACTGAATTGCCTTGATTTCCGTCAGCACAGAGACCACTTTCCTGAACCTGAGCCCCGGAAAGAAATTCAGCATCTCCATGGGAACCGTAGGGTCGAACTGGGGATACTCGGCAAAGAGGCGCCGGTAATCCAGCAAATCCCTGGGATGAGGCTTTATAAACACCGTGCCTTCCCTCCCATAGCGCTGCGTCAAGTCCCGGAAAATCCTCTCCCTCACGTCCAGGGTACACAGAGGCTCCGTCAGAATCAATATCTTGTCATTCACCTGGCTGCCGGCCGCAATCTGCCGCTCCAATGCCTCCTTGTCCCGGATAAAGGCCCGAAGAATCAAATCCTTGTCCTTGGCCGTAAGCCTGTCCGCCAAAGCCTGCCTGGGCACCTGGATATACTTGGGGCAGGGATAGGGGATTGCGGCGATATCATTGACCTCCATATCGATACAGTATTTCCCGTAACCGTTCTGGATAAATATCAGATTCAGCTTCTGGGAGAAGAAGACCTTCATGCCGAAATGTCCCCGGTTGTCATATCTGGCGGCATCGATATGCACCAGCGTGTTCAGGCCGTCCTCCACCGCGTGGTAAGGGATTCTCTTCCAATTCAGATAATAGCCGATGGGATCGCTGTCGCAGAAGACATAGATATCCTTGTACTCCCGGAAGTCCACGGGCACATAGGGGGCATTGAGCCTTGCAAGCTTTTTCGTGAAAAGAATCCGGAAGAACATGTTGAAGACAATGTTCCCCCTGTCCCGCTTGTACTTGGCCAGTTCCGGGAAGCAGCTATGATGCTTTTCATCGTATTCCAGCACCCGTTCAAAGAGCCCAGTGGCCTCCACCCGATCCTTCAGCTGCTCGAAGTCGATGGACATCCGGCTCAGCAGCAAGGTAGCCTGCCCTCGTTTGCCCTCGGGAAGCGCCAGCTCCTTCAAAAAGGTCACATACACATGATAATAAGTATGGCATACATAAATCCTATCCTTCATCGCCCCATCTCCAAACACGCCGGCCAAAATCACCCTCTATGGTAATCATACATATTCCGGGAATCGTTCTCCAGTATATCCTTTCTCGCCTCCGCGTCCAAATCCCTGATCCGCACAAAGCCAGAGGGCACCCCCTCGTAGCTTGCCCACAATATCAGCCCTTCTCCCCGCATCTTCTCCTCCAGCGGTCGGAAGCCGTCGATATGCCGGGGATCCTTGTCCAGATCCCGGACATACATCCGATAAGTCCGCGTCCCGCACTGTCCTTCCGCATCCCTGTACTGGGCCGTGAATTCCTTATTGAAACGATAGGGCACGCCCACTGTCTGCTCCACATGGTGGATGTAGGAGGCACCTTTCAGCGCCGGCAGTCCGATTGCCAGTATCTTTGCGTCCCACCGATACATTTTCTCAAATATGGTGCCCGGACCGAAGGAATCCACAGACCTGTCCGCCAGCAGAGCCTCCTTCCCTGCCCCCCATACCGCAAAGGAATACAGGGGATGGGCCGTCCTGGCAAAGTCTTCCCTCTTCAGGGCCGCCTTGGACAGCGCTCCTGTTCGCACGGGTGTCCTGTGATAGTCGAAAGCGATTCCCTTGCAGAAATCCCAGTTGAAGGCAGGGAAGAGAAGCGTGCCCTCCTGCCCCACCAGCCCCTGGAGGCCCTCAATCAAGTCGTCCAGCCCAAGCCGCTCCCCGCGGGCTCTGTAGGCCTTCGCCAGCTCCAGCACATCGGAAATCACATAGATGCAGTCCCCTCTTCCAATCCATTTTTCAGCCGCCAGCCATTCTATATAAGAAGCCTTCATCCTGTATCCCTCCCGTCCCAATCGTCTGCCGCGGGCATTTGTCTCATCCTTCCTCCACCGTCTCCAGCAGCCCTGCTCCGCACAGCTTTTCCACGATGGGTATCAGCTCCTCCACGGGCACACCGATGCGGCTGCTGATGGCGATCAGATCCTCCGTACCGTCCGCATAAGCAATCAGATTGGTGATTTTCTTCACTTCCTCGTATATCCCCTTGCGGCTCACGGTAGGATACAGCCCCCTTTTGCCCAGCTGGGGCTCGCAGAGGCAGGTCACATGGTAATACCGATTATATTCCAGCGCATTGATCACTTTTTTCATCATCTCATAGGAGCCCTCCAGGCCCGCCGGCGAAATCAGGCCCATATCGTCCGCGGAAGTGTGGTACTCCGGATATTCCACGTATTTGGAACGGCAGAAGTCGCACACAGGCAGATCCACCCCCGGCGCGTTGTACTGCCGCTCATCGGATCCTCTCTCCAGATAGCTGTAAGTCTTGTATTCCGGGTAGGCAAAGGAAAGGACATTTTTCATGACCCGATCCGTCAGGGTATTCCCCTTCCTGGTCTCCAGATAGGAATAAGTCCTGTCGTCCCCCACGCAGGTCAGCACGAAGCCCGCGATGGTCTTTGCCTTCATCTCAGACAGATGACGGCTCAGATAGGCGATGGAGCCTATGGTCTCCGGAACGAAGACGATTCTGTAGGACAGTTTCCTGTCCAAGGTCTTGAGCCATTTCGCCAGCCACAGGGCCAGCACCGGACCGGACACTTCATTGTTTGCCATGGAAGGATGGCAGATATAGGTAGACAGCAGCACCTCCTTGCCTGAGGCACCGGGCAAAAGCAGTTCCCCATAATTCAGCTCCCCGTCAAAAAGCCTGCTGTCGATTACCATATGATAAGTGCCTGGCGGCAGCGCGTCCCTCTGATTCCTGGACATGCAGAAGGCGAATCTGGGCGAATAGTAGGAGGTCACGTAGGGAATGACATCCGGCTGATCCTCCTCCACCCTGATATAGGGCAGGAGCTCCTCCAAAGTCACGTATCTGTCCACGGGAGTGGAATATCCCATCACATGCAGGTTGTTCTCCTGGTAGCTGACAATGCGCCTGCCCTGCCCATCCTCGATATAGCCCTCCCGAATCTCCCATTCCTTGGGCACGGTCCAGTCGAACACCTGGGTGCCGCTGGGCACGGAGCAAATCTCCAGCTCAGGCACCTGCTCCTTCATCAGGCGCAGGGTCTCCCTCACGCCCTCTCCCGTCAGGCTCCTCCCTATGGGGAACAGCTTCCCCGCGAAATCATACATCTCCTGTCCTGTCCGCACTTCCTCGTCCTCCTTTGTGTCCGTCCCGCCATGTCAACATTCTACCACGATTTCCCGATTAGGAAATATATATCGCCAAGTCTTCAAAAAAATTTAAGAAAATGCGCATCCTACTCTTTCCTGGTACATAGATAGACCGTATCCCCGTAGACGCTCTCTCCCTCCGAGAGCAGCACCGACTCCACCTGCCAGCCATACCGCGCCAGAGCCCCCAGGGCCTGTTCTTCCTCCACGCCCGCCTTTTTCAGCACCACGATTTTCGCCGGTTCCGTCAGGTCGGCTGTCTCCTGCCGGTTCTCCAACTCTGCCGTCGTCAGCAGCAGTGTCCGCTCATATCGGGTGAATTCCACGAGATTATAATAATACCCCAGCCCGTCATACAGGCAGACGCAGGGCAGTTCCCCGTACTGCGCGGCTACCTCCAGCTGCCTCTCATAGCCCCTGTACAGATATGTCCCGTCATAGGACGCCACATTGAGGATTCCCAGCACTAACGCCGGCAGCACCATGAGATACCTGCGCCCCGGGCCAAGGCTACCGAATACCCTCACCAGGAACAATGCCAGAAGCATGGCCGCAAAGGGGAACAGTGGCATGATGTAGCGGTCCACCAGGTAGGGCGACATCCTTGCCGCCATCAGGAAATAGCCCGCGCAAGGCAGAAGCAGCATGAGCCAGAGCACCTTTTCGCGCTTTTCTGTCGTCCCTGCGCCGGATTTGCGGGTTCGGACAAGCCAGAGCACCAGCGCCATACAAATCAGCAGCACAGCACCCAAAAGCAGGCTGCCAAAGCTCCCCCGTATAAGGATGCCCCCAAATGCCGCAAGTCTCTCCCCATAGCCGGAGAGGCCCTGTCCCAGATTGTGCAGCGCCTCCTCGCCTCTGCCGCTGGCGAACACGTCCTGAATGGAAAAGGGGAACACAGCCACGCCAATCACAGCAGCCACCACCATGGTGCGGATATAGGCCTTCAGCTCCCGATACCTTTTCCCCGCCGCCAGGGACACCGCCGCAACCGCCGCCAGCAACAGACAGTAGAACAGGAAAAAATACTGGGTCAAAAAGCCGCACACCGTCACCGCCGCCAGCCCCCTGTTCCTCTTATCGAAGCTCCCCTCCAGCCATTTCTTCACATGCAGATAAAACAGCGCCACACAGAAAAAAGTCATCCAGCCATACATCCGAATCAACAGCGCCGTAGCAATACCCCCAGGGGAAAGCCCGTACAAAAGACAGGCGCAGATTCCTCCCATCCTCCCGGCCCCGGCAGGCAGGATCCCCTGATCCTCCAATAGACTTCCCAGGCAGAAGAAGCAGGCGCAGCAGCCCAATATGGCCAGGATATTGAGAAAGCATCCCACAAACGGCGACACAGTGCCCCGAAAGAGGGAGGACATGGTATGCAGCAGCATGAAGTGCAGCGGGGGATGATTGTCATCCTTCACATTAAAGTACACCGACAGATAATTGAAGCCGTCGTCCTTCCCCACGGTCAGGTAGTCCCGGAAGCGCTCTGCGTCTATCCACACCGGCTCCGGGTACACATCGGCCCGATACTGCAGGAGCTTACTGTCCCCTCTGTTCTCCACCAAGTCCTGTACCGTGTCCGCCAGATTCCCTAAGGTCTCCCCAAGGGAGTCCCCCCTGATCTCCTCCCGGACGAATTTCGCGAGCCTCCCCTCCGGCTGGGTGGGCACAATCCAGGGATTGAACTGGGCATTGGCCAGCTCAAAGGACAAAAGCTCGTCCATGTGATACCCCTCTTTGCGGGCCACAAAGCAGCACAGCACCACCGCCACGCATATCAGCGCGGCCGCCTGCACCACGTTCCTTTTTCTTATTCTTTCTCGCATACCGCTTAATTTCCCCATAGCCTATCCCACCATGAAATACGTCTCGCCCCGCAGAAGCCTGGCAAAGAAATACGCTCCGCAGAAGACCTGATAGGCCAGCACGCATCCGCAGGCCAGGAATCCTATCCTGTAGAAAAGGCCCTGGCTCCTCTTCTTCCACAGATGCAGCCACTTTTCAAAGCTGACCACAAATACCAGAAAGATTGCGATGCAGTAGCCCCACAGGAAATTGCCGTCTCTGGAGCGGCTCCCCGTCTCCACCAGGCACAGCGCCTCCAGAAAGCCCACTCCTGTCATGCCCCACGCAAAGAGATAGCGCCTGTCTCTCCAAAGCTCCCGCAGGGAAAAAAACAGGACGCCCAAAGGGAACGCAACGGAACAGAGAACCGCCAGCTTTGTCCTGTTCGCGTGGAGCGAGAAGGTATACCAAGGGGAAAAATCGATGCCATGGCCGGTCTCCTCCCCGAACAGCACCATATTCTGCCACAGAATCACGGCGCAGGCGGGCAGGACCGTGCTCCCCAGCAGGAAAGCCTGCCGAAACCGCACCTTTCCGCACAAATCCACCAGCAGCTTTACCGCCAGCACCGGAGCGAACACCGTGAGGAAGCTGGGCTTGATGCCCGTGCAGGCCACCAGCAACGCTGCCAGGGCAAGCCACTGCTTCAGCGTCACCCGCTGCCGATAGCCCTCCTCCACCCTCAGGTAATAAATCATGGCGGCAATGGCCAGCAGCTTCATGCATTGATAGGTGGAGTTGTGCCAGATATTGCCGGACTGGTAGCTCACATAGCGGAACTGCCCCGCATAGGCCCAGAAAAAGGGCATCGCGAGATTCAGCCCGAAGGCGGCTGACAGGGTCAGCGCGTCCGTCCTCTCCCTGCCCAGCAGCCTGCCCAGCAGCCTGTCCGTCAGCGCCACCGACAGCACCGCCACCGCCGCCAGGAAAGCGGCTATCAGTTCCGTGCCCCCTCCCGCCAGCCCATAGAGAAGCTGATAAATATACGCGGTAAAGCTGTAGTACCAGCCGTCGTCCACAATCATGCTGATATGATAGGGCAGGTCCGACTGAAAATGCCGGTTGTCATAATCCAACGGCTGTATGGACTGCATATAGAACAGATACAGGCACAACGCCCCATACACCGCAATCCCCGCCCACAGCAGCCACACCGCGCCCCGTTTCATTTTTTCATTTTTGGTTTCCATCTTTTCTCATTTCCGCCGCGCCAGGCGGCCCTTTACCCAAAGGCCTCGTCTCGTTTCTATGTGACATTCTAGCGAACCCCTCCCCCTTTTGTCAAGCAAATTAGGCAATTCCGGCTTGTCTTTCTGGCAGGGTTGATATAAAATAGGAAAGTAGCCCTACCGAAAATATGCCATAAGGGGATTGTCCCATGAAAGAAAACCGACCCGCCTACACAAAGGCTGCCTGCCTGAACATATCCTGCAAAAGCTTCCTGACCGCATATGCCCTGTGCGCCGCGTTCCATGCCCCTCTGGATCCCTCGCAATATGAGACTGCCATAGACTTATGCATCGCCTCCATCTACGAATTGCTGGGGGCCTACGACCTGAAATTCCTGCTTCTGTCAATCCTCTCCGCCTTTTGCTACGGCTTTGCGGCCAGACGGCTCGAGGGAAAGGACTGCGGCGGGCGCTCCCGCACAGTGCTGGCATGCCTGTTCGCCCTGTTCCTCCTGCTGGGCCAAAGCTACCATGAGGCCGGGGACAGCTCTTTGCTCTTTGGAAGCTTGGTCAATTTCCTGAAATCGGCCCTGGCTTTCGCGGGCTTCTCCTGTCTGTTCCACGCCCTGACAGGGCTTGCCTGGGATGCCCTGGATTCCCATTCCTTCCAAAGCGGCGGAAAGCATTTTTTCACAGAGCGGGCCTTCTCAAAGTCCTTCCTTATCCTGTTGGGCGCTTACCTCCCCTTCCTGCTCCTCGCCTTCCCCGGCAATCTATGCTGGGACGCAATCGGCCAGATAGAGCAGGTCATCGGCGATGCGCCCTACAGCGCCCATCATCCCCTGTTCCACACCCTGATCATGGGCGGCCTGGTGAAAGCGGGAGAGGCGCTGTTCCATTCCCCGGAAATCGGCCTGTTCACGTACATGCTGCTCCAGGACGCGGCACTGGCGGCGGCGCTGGCCGCCACCATTTCGGTCCTGTCCAGGCGCGGCGCCGGCTTTGGTCTGCTGCTGACCATGCTCCTGCTCTATTGCTTCACGCCGGTCTATTCCAATATAGCCTCCACCGCCTTAAAGGACGTGCCCTATTCCGCCTGCGCGATCGTGTATGTCATCTGTCTGGCCCTGCTGCTGGAGCGGCCGGAGCGCCTCAGGAGCCGGAAGTTCGTCCTCTCGTTCTTTTCTATCCAGTTAGGCGTGATACTGCTGCGCAACAACGGACTCTATGTCGTACTGCTGGCCGGCATGGTGAGCTTCTTCTACCTGTTCCGGAAATATGGGCTCCGGGAGAGAATCCTCTGCCTGTTTGCCTCCTTCGGAGGCAGCGCCCTGGCCGCCAGGGCAATCCTGGCGCTCCTGGCCTTCACCTGCAGCGCTTCTCCCGGGAGCATGGGCGAGATGATGTCCCTGCCCTTCCAGCAGACCGCCCGCTACCTCCAGCTCTATCAGGATGAAATCGATTCCCAGGAACGGGACGCCATCCAGGCAGTGCTGGGGGACGCGGGCACGGTGGCGGCAAAATACGATCCTGCCAGCGCCGACCCTGTGAAGGCCCTGTTCGACCGGACGGCCTCCGCCGGGGACCTGGCCTCCTATCTGAAAGCCTGGCTTAGGGGATTCGCCAGGCACCCCGGCACCTATTTCGAAGCCTTTTTCCTGCATATATACGGCTGGTTCACCCCTGGGGTCGCAAATTCCATCCGCTATGAGGCGGATGCCTATGACGCCATCCGGCAGGGGGGCCTCTTCCCAGGCGCGGAGAAGCTGTTGATATTTTATTACCGGTTCGCGGGCCGCACGCCGTTGGGCTTTCTCGAGAATATAGGGCTCAGCGTATGGGCCCTGTTCTTCCTCACCTTTTACCAGAAAGGACATGGACAGGCTGCCGCCCTCTGTGCCGGAGCGCCCCTGTGGGTGAGCCTCTTGATCTGCATGGCCTCGCCCTGCTTCTTCGGCCATCCCAGATACGCTTTTCCCATACTGTTCACCCTCCCGTTCCTGTACGGCTTTACACTGACACTTGCGCCCGCTGCCCGGAAAGCGGCGCGGAAATGAGGGAACCATGCAAAAAGAATTCACCAAGGCCCATTCCAACATGGCAAAAGGGCTGGCCATCCTCCTGCTGCTGGCCTATCATCTGTTCGGGGAGAAGGAGACGCTCGTCTCCATGGGAGTGAATCACGCCCCCTTTTCCCAGGAGGGTTTCCTGCGCTTTTCCGGATTCGGGAATGTCTGCGTGTCCGTTTTCGTGTTCCTGACCGCTTTCGGCATCGCCACAGGGCTGCTGGCGCAAAAAGAATCCCTGTCCGGCCCGGCTTTCTGGGAAAAGGCCTACCGTCAGGCCGCTAAGCGGTTCCTTCGGTTGATGCTCAATTTCGCCATCCTCTACGCAAGCGTGAACCTGCTGTGGTGGCACAAATTCGACTATGCCTCCCTCTACGGGGCCGGTGAACAGGGGGCGCTGCTCATGCTCACCGATGCCCTGGGGCTGTCCATGTTCTTCGGCACGCCAACCCTGAACGCCACCTGGTGGTATATGGAGATTGCCTACATCCTGATTTTCCTGATTCCATTCCTCACCTGGCTCACAGAGAAAATCGGGTATCCGATTCTGCTCCTGGCCTTTTTCCTGCCCTCCGCCGTGGCCGTCCAGCCTGACTTGAGGCGTTATCTGTTCGTAGCGGCATTCGGAGTCTGCGCCGCTTATGGGAAGTGGCCGGACAGGCTGCTGAACCTGAAGCTCCACCCGGCTGCTCAATGGGCGGCGGGAGCCATAGGCTTCTTCCTGTGCGTCCTTATCCGGCAGAATTATGTGGTGCATGAATACTATATCCATCTGGCGGATGCCCCTCTGTCCCTTTTCCTGATTTTCCTGGCGGCGGCGCTGATCGGCAGCCTGCCTGTACCGGGAAAGGCCCTGGCCTTCATCGGGAAGCATTCCATGAACATCTATCTGGTGCATACGTTTTTCTATCTGATACTATGGCGGCAGTATATCTACCGCTTCAGGTATGCGGGAATCACTTTCCTGCTCCTGCTGGCCGTCTGCCTGCTGTATTCCGTGGCTCTGGAGACCATAAAGAGGATAGCGGGGCGCGTAATATCCAAAGCGCCCGGGCCCGGCCGAAAATAGCCGGATGAAAGGAGCAATGTCCATGTCTATTTTTAAATCGGGCAAAAAGAGAAAGCCCCTGCACTTCCTGTGGGGTATCATGCTGGCGGCTGTCGGTCTTTTGGCGGTGGTGGTTTACAGCCGCCGCGGCTCCGGCAATCTGCAGGAGGACGACGGCAGGATGGCGGAGGATCTGGCGCGGTTTTCCGCGCAGTCCTATGAAAGCGTGCTGCTTTCCATGCATTCCACCCAAAGCTTTCAGGAAGAGGATTTTTCCGTCTTCCTGAATCAGGACGCCCTGATTGCTTCCCACTGCATTTTGGACCTTGCGGAACTGTCCGATTATCTGGACTGCGTCTTCCGTTCCGGCAATGGGATATCCCATGTGTACCTCAGTCTGGATCCGGAGCTTCTCTGGAACGCTGCGGGCGGCAACAGCCGCAGGTGGAGCCGCTCGCTCAGCGAATATCTGTATCCCTATATAGAGGCCCACCCGGATGTCCCCTTTGAGGTCCTGCTCCCCTATCCATATATAGACTACTGGCTCTCCTTCAGCGAAAAGAAGCTGGATTCCCTGCTCACGCTCTATCGCAGCCTGGTGGACGGCCTGTGCGCTTATCCGAATGTGAAAACCTATTTTCCCGGCCAGGAATTCTGGCTCATGATCAATCCCGCCAACTATGAGGAATCTCTTTTCGACGTCAACGAAATCGTGGCGCAGAAGCTCTTCCTGTACACCTTCTGCGATGCCGTCTACCAGATTACCCCTCAGAACGGGGAGGATGTACTGCGCTCTCTGCGGGAAACCATCCTCCGTGAAAAAAACAGCCCCACCCGTTATCCCGATTTATCCAGCTGGAGCCTTGTCCTGTTCGGGGACAGCATCCTGGGGAACTTCGACGGCAGCTATTCCATCCCCGGGTATATCAATGGCCTGTCCGGCGCCACGGTCTACAACTACGCCGTGGGCGGCAGCAGCGCCTCCCTGCGCTCAGAGAAGGGTTCCGACTTTCCCATGGTGGCAGATTCCTTCCTGGCCGGGGACAGCCTTGTCTCAAAGGGCTGCAGAGTGTTCAGCCACGGAGATGCGCCGGAGGGGGCCGAGGGCAGAAAGCTATGCTTCCTCATCAATTTCGGCATCAACGACTACCTATCCGGCACGCCCCTGGAAAATCCGTCGGATCCCTTTGACATAACCACCTACAAGGGGGCGCTGCGCACTTATGTCTCCCGGCTTCAGGCCGATTACCCGGATGCCTGCTATATCCTCATATCGCCCACCCACATCATCAATCAGGAGGGCGATATCCCGCTGGCAGATTACTGTGCCGCTCTGCAGGAGATTTCGGACGAGACGGATACGTTTTATCTCGACAATTATGACAGCTTTGTCATAACCCAGGACAATCTGTGGGACTATCTGTCAGACGGGTATCATCCCAACGAAAGAGGGCGGCTTGCCATGGCCGCCGATATCATGTACTTTATGGAAGAGAACCTTCCGTGACGGACGCCGTCACTGTCTGATTTCATAGAGAATCATTGCCCCATCGCTGTACAGCGCTTTATATCCGGCCTCTTCGCACAGCGTCTCTATCTCCCCTCCCACGGGTCCTAACAGGTAATGGCTCTTGAGGGAGCCTATGCTTTCCACCAAATAGTCCCGCATGCAGCAGCTGATCCCATAGCCTTTTGGCAGCGCGTACAGCAGCTGCCAGGCGGTGTGCACGGACTCTCCGTCCACCAGGTCATGGTACGTCCAGATGATGACATTGTCATAGCTGGGCGCATTCTCCCTGTCCACCGCAAGATACCCGGAGAACACATCCTGCCATTCCTCCATGGAAGCCTGCCTCTCCTCCCCCACAAAGGGCACCTGATAGTCATAGGGCGAGACCGCCCGGTAGATATAGAGGAACGCGAACGCCGCCCCCACGCAGGCCGCTTTGGCGGGAAGCCTCTTCCTGGCCAGGGGAATCACGAACACGGCTGCCGCCAGGAAGGTCAGCAGATGCCTGCTCCCCTCTATCAGCTTGTACATGAGAAACAGCGCCGGCAGCATGATGAGGAAGCTCAGTGCCAGGTGGGCCTCTATGGCCGCCAGGCTCTCAGCCCTCCTTCCGCCGGGACGGCGGGACGCCGCCCACTCTTCAAAACTCTGCACTGACAGCACGCACAGACAGACCAGGTACCCGGCGAAGACGGTTCCCGTGGTAGTGCCCACCCGTATGCCCTGCTTGGCAAAGGCGATGAACTCCTCCCCCGCCGCCAGGAATTTGTCCAGGGTAAACTTCAGCCCTCCCCAGAGCCCCTGCTCAAAGAAGGCCTGGAACCAATCCGTAAAGAACAGCGGCGCGAAGTATTCCGCGCTGAGGTAATGGTTCACGCAGCCATAGATTCCAAGGGTCGCGCCAATGGCCAGCACGGAGCCCAGCGCTCCCATCCATTTGCCCAGGCGGCCCTTTCCCCTGCAGATCCAGAAGAAAGAGGGCAGCAGCATGAACAGCACCAGATAGGGGCGCATCAGCGTCATGAGTCCGGACACCAGGAACAGCACCGCCAGCTCCCGGCCCTTCCTGCGCCGCCGGTAATGGATTGCCAGAGAATAGAAGGAGATCAGCATGGCAAAGCAGATGACCTCCGCCATACCGGAGAGCATGTACCGCGGGAAATTGGTATACAGGCAGAACAAGAGCCCAAGAACGCCCATCTGCTTCCAGGACGGCCTCACAAGCCATACATACAGAAAGCAGCTTAAGGACATAAGGAAAATATTGCAGAGGATGGGCGACATGAGGTTCCAGCCGAACACCAGCCCCCAGAGCACCCAGGGAAATACCAGGACGGGGCTCCAGGCCGCGAAAGAAAGCTTCAGGGCGTGGCTTTCGTTGAACCCAAAATACCCCAGGGGATATCCGCCGCTTAAGATGCTTTCCACCTGTTTATAGTAAAACAGCTCATCGTTCCACTGGGAGGCGGGCAGATAGACATCCCCAATCCAGCGGCCCTGAAGCGCGCAGTATACCACGCAGCACAGCAGGGGCAGCAGCGCCAGCACAAGGGATTTCAACAGCATGTCGTCCCTCTGCCCTCTTCTCCACCAGGCCAAAAACTTCTCCATGCAACACACCTCCGTCACTGGTCCATGTTGATCGTCTCTCGGATGACATACTGGGGCGAATTGTTCAGGCTGATATAAACGCGTCCGATATACTCCCCGATCAGCCCCAGCATCAGCATGATCATGCCTCCGAAAAACACAAGCGCCGACATCAGGGAGCTGAAGCCCATGGGCACGTCAGGGTTGACCAGGCGCTTGACGATGGTATAGAAGCCGTACAGAAAGCCTATGGCGGCGCTGGCGCCGCCCATAACGGTGGCGATCCGCAGAGGCTTTACCGAGAAAGCCGTGAATCCGTTGAACCAGAGGGAGAAAAGCTTCTTAAAGGTATAGCCGGAAGAGCCCTCCTCCCGCTCCCTGTGGTTCACGGGCACGTTGGCGATGTTCCTGGTGGCCCGCAGCACCAGCCCGATGATATACGGATAGGAATTCTCATAGCGAATCATGTCGTCCACCACGAAGCGCTTTACCGCAAAATAGCTGGACAGATATAAATCCGCGGGCTTTCCCAGCATGGAGCGGGTCATCCTCTCGTTCACCTTGCTGCCAAGATTGCGGAACAGAGAATGCTGCTTATGGTCGTAACTGGCGTACACAGCGTCATACCCCTCCTCCAGCTTGTCCAGCAGCCTGTCCACCTCATTGGCCGGGGTCTGCCCGTCGTCGTCCAGGCACACCATATAGTCCCCGTCAGAATAGCGCAGTCCCGCCATCAGCGCGGAGTGCTGACCGAAATTCTTCGCGAAGTCGATGCCCCTGATATTGTCATGCTCTCCGCAGAGCCTGCGGATGGTCCCCAGCGTGTCGTCGGGGGAGCAGTCGTTCACCAGGAAAATGTCATACTGATACCGCCCCAGGGACTCCATTTTTTCCTCTATCTCCTCTATCACATGGGGGAGCGTATGCTCCGAGCGATAGCAGGGAATCACAAAGCTGATTTTCTTCATCTGTCCCGTCCACTCCTTCCCTTCATTCCGCGTCCGCCCTTCGGCCCCGCTTTCGCCTTCCGGCTCAATATCTGCGGTAAAGCACCGCGTATTCATTTCCCGCGATTTTTTCATATCCCTCCAGGCGGCATCTTTCTTCGATAGGGCCCTCCGGCACCGCGCAGAGGTATCTGCTCAGCAGGGAATCAAAGTTTTCCTCCACATAGTCCGCTGTACAGCAGCTGATGCCGAAGCCCGCGGGCAGCGAGTACAGATACTGCCAGCCCGTATATGCCGTGCCCTCCGGCAGCTCCTCCGCCAGTACCCATATGACGACATTGTCATAATTGGGTCTGACCTCCCCGGTCAGGGCCAGTTCCCTCTCCACGGCCCGGGTAAAGCTGTCCATGCGCTCCACTACGGCCTCCTGGGCAAAGTCCGGCTCATAGGCCTCAAAGCCCGCCCCGTGGCAGAAAAAGAAATAGGCGAAGGATGCTCCCACAAGCACCGCTTTCTTCAGGTACGTGGTCCTCATCCTGGCCACCACAAAAATGCCTACCGCCAGGAAGGTCAGCAGATGCTTGCATCCGTCAAAGAAATTATACATCAGAAGCTGCGCGAAAAGCATCCCCAGAAAGGCAAAGGCCAAGTGCGCCTCCAGCACAAGCTGGCCGTAGAGCCCTCCGGCATCCTCCCCGCTCCTCCTGCACCTGCGCAGGGCGGCGAAATCCCGGGCCCCTTGATACAGCAGCAGCATGAACATCACCATATAACAGCAGAAGATGGCGCCGGACACCAGTCCGCTCACGGCCCCCTGCTTCATA
>CAMQOJ010000008.1 GCA_947003375.1 uncultured Lachnospiraceae bacterium | reverse complement strand
TTCCATGGGAGAAGGGGACGCTGCGGAAGAAGGGCACTCCCGGGAGATTCGGGAAGGGGCGCTTATCGGCTACAGGAGCGGGCAGGAGTACCGCATCCTGGACGACATGGAGGTGCTGGAGTTCTTCCGCGACAACTGTGGGAAGGACAGCAGGGAATTTGTGAGGGCATTTCTTGACCGAGTGGACTTTTTCGGGCAGGATTTGAACCGGACAGCGGGATTGACTGATGCGGTCGTCCGCTTTCTTGAGGATATCAGAGAGAATGGAATGAGGGCGGCGCTATGCAGGATTTCATAAGGATACATGAAAACGACAATGTAATGGTGGCGCTGCGGGACATCGCTGCGGGAGAGGAAGTGGATATTTCAGGGGGTAAGATTACGGCACTGGAGCCGATTCCCACAGGTCATAAGATGGCGATCCGCGATATCCCTGCGGGCGGGGCGGTCGTCAAGTATGGTCATCCCATCGGGAATACCAAGGATGCCGTGATGGCTGGCAGTTGGATTCATACCCATAACCTGAAGACGGCGCTGGGAGATTTGCTGGAATATGAATACGCTCCTGTCTTCAATGTTGAGGCCTCCGATTTCGAAGCGAGCGGGATGCCCATGCAAAGAGACGGAGAGGGGGGACTGGGCAATGCAGCAGAAGGCCGGGAAGCGGCACCGACCTTCCAGGGCTTCCTGCGTCCGGACGGCAGAGTAGGGGTGCGCAATGAAATCTGGATCATTCCCACCGTGGGCTGCGTCAACAATGTAGCCACTGCCATTGCGGCACAGGCCAACAGGTGGCTGGCGGATTTCCGGAGCGCTTTCCGCGGTACGGGCCCGGGCGCGGAAGCGGATGCTTCCCCGGAATGCACCGTGGAGGAGGTCGTCGCATTCCCCCACCCTTACGGGTGTTCCCAGATGGGCGAGGATCAGGAATGCGCCCGAAGGATACTGGCGGATCTGGTCAACCATCCCAACGCGGGCGGCGTGCTGGTGCTGGGATTGGGCTGTGAGAACAGCAATATCGATGTCCTGAAGCCCTATATCATGGAATGCTCCTCTTCCATGGCAGGAGGGCATTCCATGGAAGAGGAGCATTCCGGCGGTTATGATGGGGAAAGGGTGAAGTTCCTGGTAGCCCAGGAGTGTGGGGACGAGGTGGAGCAGGGGCTGGAAATCGTAAAATCCCTCATCAGACATGCCGCCACCTTTCGGCGGGAGCCTGTCAGCGCGGACAGGCTGATTGTGGGCCTGAAATGCGGCGGCAGCGACGGCCTGTCCGGCATCACGGCCAATCCTCTGGTGGGGCGCTTTTCCGATAAGCTGGTTGCGGCAGGCGGCACTACCATCCTCACCGAGGTGCCGGAGATGTTCGGCGCGGAGACCATCCTTATGAACCGCTGCGCCAATGAGGAGCTGTTCCGCCGGACCGTGGCCCTGATCAACGACTTCAAGAATTATTTCAAGAGCCACAACCAGACCATCTACGAGAATCCTTCTCCCGGGAATAAAAAGGGCGGGATATCCACGCTGGAGGAAAAATCCCTGGGCTGCACCCAGAAATCCGGCAGCGCGCCAGTGCGGGGCGTGCTGCAGTACGGCGAGACGGTATGGAAGAGGGGTGTTTCGGCCGGCCTGAACCTTTTAAGTGCGCCGGGAAATGATCTGGTGGCCTCTACGGCGCTGGCCGCGGCGGGAGCGCATATCGTGCTGTTCACCACGGGGCGGGGGACGCCCTTCGCCTGCCCTGTGCCTACGGTGAAGATTTCCACCAATTCCGCCCTGGCCGCAAGAAAGTCCGGCTGGATCGACTTCAACGCGGGCGTGCTGGCGGAGGACGGTTCCATGGACGAGGAGAGCGAGAGACTGTTTCGCTATGTGCTGGAGGTGGCATCGGGCAGGAAGGTCCGCAGCGAGGAGGCCGGATATCACGACATGGCGATCTTCAAGCAGGGCGTGACGCTGTAGGCTTGCGGCCAAAGAGAAGCTATGTGGATAAGGAGGAAGAGAAAGACATGAGGTACAATGGCAACAAAGTTGAGGACATCAAAATCGCCTACGTGGGCGGCGGCTCCAGGGGCTGGGCCTGGGGCCTGATGAGCGACCTGATGACCTGTGAGGACATCAGCGGAAGGGTCGATTTGTATGACATCGACATGCAGGCGGCGAAGAACAATGAAATCATCGGCAACAGATTCAATTCCGCCAAAGGGGCCAGGACCACATGGCATTACAAAGCGGTAGAGACGCTGGAGCAGGCCTTGACCGGGGCGGACTTCGTCATCCTGTCCATCCTGCCCGGTACCTTCGGCGAGATGGAGTCCGATGTCCATACGCCGGAGAAGTACGGCATCTATCAGTCCGTGGGCGACACCAGCGGCCCTGGAGGGATACTTCGGGCCATGCGCACCGTCCCCATGTACGAGGCCATCGCGGAGGGCATCAGGAGCTGCTGTCCGGATGCCTGGGTCATCAATTATACCAACCCAATGACACTCTGCGTTAAGGCGCTGTACCATGTCTTCCCGGAGATAAAGGCATTCGGCTGCTGCCATGAGGTGTTCGGCACCCAGAAGTTCCTGGGGGAGGTAGTGCGGGAGGAGCTTGGCATCCCGGCGGTGGAGCGGCATGAGATCAAAGTCAATCCTGTGGGAGTGAACCATTTCACCTGGCTCACGGAGGCAAGGTACCGGAACGTGGATTTGTTTCCGGTTTACCGTGCATACTGCGAAAAGCATCCGGACGGACGTGGGGGAGAGGGCCCTGCGGACAGCAACTGGATGAACAATGCCTTCGCCTGCGACGAGAAGGTGAAGATGGATCTGTTCCTGCGCTTTGGCCAGATTGCGGCGGCAGGGGACAGGCACCTGGCGGAGTTCTGCGAAGGGAAATGGTATCTGGAGAGCCCTGAGCGGGTTAAGGAGATGCATTTCGGGCTGACGCCTGTGTCATGGCGCAAGGAGGATCTGGTGAAGCGCCTGGAAAGGAGCGCCCGGCTGGTGAGCGGGGAGGAAGAGGTGAAGATAAGCGGCACCGGCGAGGAGGGCGTGAACCAGATTCGGGCCCTGTTAGGATTGACCGAACTGGTCACCAATGTCAACATCCCCAATCGGGGACAGATTCCCAACCTGCCGCTGGGGGCGGTGGTGGAGACTAACGCGGTGTTTCGGGCGGGCAGCCTGACCCCGGTCTTCGCCGGGAGCATCCCGCAGTCCATCTACCCGTTGATAGCCAGAATCTGCGGGGAGCAGGAGACGCTGTCGGAGGCGATCGCCAGACGGGACGTGGAGGGCATCTTCCAGGCCTTTGCGGGCGACCCGCTGGTGACCTGCGGATTGGAGGACGCAAGGAAGCTTTTTGAGGAGATGTGCCGGAATACGAGGGCTTATCTGGGGATGTATGGGATATAAAAAACTGCTTTCAGAAATGGGGCTGCCAAAGGGAATGGCGGCCCCATTCAAACGTGTCTATCTATTCTTGCAATTTGCTTCTCCCATGTCTTTTCTGTCTGAGCCATGAGGAAATCCAGCAGCGGTGCCAAATCCTGCCCCGTATCCCATGCATCTAGGGCAGCATAATATTTCTTTCTGTCCTCCTCATGGATGATGATGGGAGGATGCCCATGGAGAACCAGCAGATAATTCATGGCCAGCCTCCCGGCTCTTCCGTTGCTGTCCGCGAAAGGGTGGATATTCTCGAACTTGGCATGGAAATAAGCCGCTGCCGTCAGCGCGTGTTCAGGGGCAATGTCCTGCAATTCCTCCAGCAGCTCTGTCATCTCCTCCTCTACATCCTCCGGTGGAGCCCCTACCTCGTTGCGGCCTGTCACATAGTCGTGAAGCTTATATTGGCCAGGGCGCTCGCCCAACTGCCAGCGTCTGGTGTCGTAAGTGCCATGGGTCAACTGGAGCTGAAGTTCCTTGAGAAAAGCCTCATCCATAGGGCGCCTCTCCCCAAACGCTCTCAGGAACAGCTCATGGGCCTCTTTGGCGTTGCGGATTTCAAACAGCGTCCGCAGATTGCCAGTGTAGGAGGTGACGCCGTCATGCTCGAAAATCTCTCTGGTGTCATGATAGGTGATGCTGGCGTTCTCGATTTTTCCGGAGTGGAAGGCGAAAGCGATGCGGTGGCTGTTCAAGGCTTCGGCCAGATGGGCTTCCGTAGTGACTTTTTTATTTTGCCATAAGGTTAATGCTTTCTGATATCTGGTCATGGAACACCTCCTGCCTGTGGTAAGGGTATTATAGCACATGGCAGGAGGTTTTGGGAAAATTTTTGTGGGCGGTGACACCTATCTGCCTTAGAGCATGGGATATTTTAAAGAAAAAACGCAGAGTGACACATTCTGTCATACTTTCTGTGTATAATGGAAGATAAAGGACAAGACGGAATATCATTTGATATATGGTACGATGTCCTCGATGAACTTATCCAACGACAGAAGCTGGACATAGCTCATAGACCCCATCTTTTTATGCAGAGACTGCAGCAGCTCCTGGGTCTTGTCGGCATTGTCTGTGGGAATGTGGATGATATTCAACTTCCCGAACCTGCGGGGCCGCGTGAACAGATGGACTTCGCTCCAATTGTGCAGCAGCTCCGTTATCAGGCCGGTCTTATCGATATAGTAGAAGCCTTTGCCCACAGGCAGCTTTACAGTGTTGTCCATGCTTTGGGTGCCCCTTTCTGAAAGCTTACTAGCATTAATTTAACACAGATTTACAGCCCCAACAACTCTATATCCCCAATTTATAACACCTTCAAAAACACGCCAAATAAGGATGGAACAGACAGAAAATATGTGCTATACTGTTTTCACATAAAATAAGGAGAAGCGCAATAAAGGAGAAGCCGCAATGCCCGATAGAAGACAGCAACTCATAAATGTATTCCAGGACACCCAGAAATTCTACACAGAAAACAAGACCCTGTCCGCCGCAGTATCCTACGGGCGGCAGAACGCGAAGCTATACGAAGCGGACGATTACCCGCAGCTCCCCGCCGCAGCCCCAAAGCCCGGCGGCGTCCAGGTAACCGCTGCCAAGACCTTCCAGGCGGCCATGAGCCTGCACGAGGCATCCCCGGACAAGAAAATCGCCGTTCTGAACTTCGCCTCAGCCACCAGGCCCGGAGGCGGCGTGAAGAACGGCAGCAGCGCCCAGGAGGAGAGCCTGTGCCGATGCTCCACGCTGTATCCCACAATCGACAGCGGCCGGTTCTGGGAGAGATACTACAATGTGAACCGCGAGAAAAGGGACAACCGCCATACCGATGCCTGCATCTATTCCCCGGGGGTCATCATCTGCAAGACGGACGATTCAATCCCCGAAAGGCTTCCGGAGAAGGACTTCGTCACGGTGGACGTAATCACCTGCGCCGCCCCGAACCTGCGAAATGTCCCCTCGAACCGGCACAATCCGGAGACCGGCAGGCCCGTAAAGATGGACTCCCGGGAGCTGTACACCCTGCATGTAAAGCGGGCGAAGCATATCCTGCACATAGCCGCGGCCAATGAGGCAGACATCCTGATCCTCGGCGCATTCGGCTGCGGCGCGTTCCAGAACGACCCGGATACGGTGGCAGAGGCCTATGGCGCAGCCCTGGAGGAGTACCGGGACAGGTTCCACAGCATCGTGTTCGCAATCTACTGTGGCGGCAATGACAGAATGAATTTCACCGCTTTCGAGAAGCGGTTGGGAAAGTAAGAAATTTGAGCTTTTACGATATAGTTAAAAACGGAGGGATGAATTATGCAATTAGGAATCAGATTACATGACACTGCAAAGTGCCCTTTCGAGGAGCGGATCGCGGATGTGCACAGAATGGGCTTCGCCTGCGGCCAGTTGGCTTTGTCCAAGCTGATTGACGAGTTCCCTACGACAGACGAGACGTTGACGCCGGGGCTTGCCATGTACATAAAGAATGTGTTCGCACGAAACCAGGTGGATATTGCCGTGCTTGGCTGCTATCTGAATCTGGCCAATCCGGATAAAGGACAGCTGGCGGAGACGATTCGTCATTATCTGGCCCACATCCGCTTTGCGTCATGGCTGGGCTGTGGCATGGTGGGGACGGAGACAGGGACGCCGAATGAGTCCTATAGTTATACGCCGGAGTGCCATACAGAGGCCGCACTGCTTACGTTCATGGAAAACCTAAGGCCGGTTGTTGCCTATGCGGAAAAGATGGGCGTAGTGATAGGCATCGAACCGGTCTGCCGTCATATCGTGGGCACGCCGAAGCGTGCGAGACGGGTGCTGGATGAGATAGCCTCCCCAAACCTGCAGATTATATTCGATCCGGTAAACCTGCTGGATGCGGGGAACTATAGAGAAAAGGATTCTGTCATAGAGGAAGCCATCGAACTGCTGGGGCCTGATGTGGCGGCGATTCATCTGAAGGACTGCGTGATGCGGGACGGAGAATTAATCTTCACAGGATGCGGGCAGGGAGAGATGGACTACAAACCAATCTTAAGGTTCGTGAAGGAGCACAAGCCTTTCATCCATGTGCTGCTGGAAGAGACCAGACCGGAGAACAGCCAGAGGGCAAGGCATTACATGGCAAGGATGTACGGGGAGGCGTAATGGAAGGCGCATCTCCCATTACATCGTTGCATTTTAATATAGCGTGTCGGGACAAAAAGAAAGGTGAAGACAGAATTATGATAAAAGACATGTTCGGAACAGACAGGCTGAAAATCAATCTCCATCTCCACACCACGGAGTCCGACGGCCATAAGACGCCGGAGGAGGCCGCGGCCATATACCGGGAGGCGGGCTATGACATCATCGCGGTGACGGATCACTGGAAATACCGGGAAAGCGGGGCTATCGGCGGTCTGCGTACCCTTTCCGGGGCAGAGTACAATGTGGGGGGCGGCAACGGCGCGGAGGGCGTGTTCCATATCCTGGCGCTGGGCTGCAGCCGGGAACCGCGGATTCACAGAGAGGCCGGGCCCCAGGCCATAATCGATCAAATCAATGGCTGCGGCGGCATGGCGGTGCTGGCCCACCCGGCATGGTCGCTGAACACGGTGGAACAGGCGAAGGGGCTGGAGGGGATTGGGGCCACGGAAATCTACAACACAGTATCGGACGCGGGGGAGTCCTCCCGCCCTTATTCCGGGTATTTCGTGGACACATCGGCCTGTAGGGGGCGGCTGTATCCCCTGATTGCCGATGACGACACCCACTATTACAACGGAGAGGACGAGACGGCCTCCTATATCATGCTCGCCTGCAGTCCGGAGGCCTCGGATGCCGAGCTGCTGGAGGCGATTCGGAGGAAGGCGTTCTACGCCACCCAGGGGCCGGAAGTCCATCTCCTCCGGGAAGGGAACCGCATCACCGTGAAATGTACTCCGGCTGTCCGCATCTCCTTTTTCTCCAATGCGGTCTGGGCCAGGGACAGATGCGTCCGCGGCAGCAATCTCACGGAGAGTTCCTGCGAAGTCCAGCCCTTCGAGACCTTCATCCGGGCGGAGGTGACGGATGCGGACGGGCGGAAGGCCTGGAGTAATATCATAGATTTACGGTAGACCATGTGTCTGTGGCGCCGGCTGACCAGGGAGAAATGGCTTGCTGCAAAAGCAGGCCAGACTGGACACGGAGCGCCCCCCCAAGCCTGCGCATAGAATGGGAAATAAGGAAACAGCAGCTGCCGGACCCGGAGAGGGTCTGGCAGCTGCTGAGGGTAAAATCAACAGGATTCCAGCCATATTTTCCCACAGATGCCCAGGGGATGGATGCCGGTATTGACAGAGACCGAATCCTTTTTGAAGGGATACACGGTGGTGACATTCTCTATGGTCAAATGATTCTTCCCCTGCCGCAGGGAATCGCCGATTTCAAAGCGGTAAGGCGCTCCTATCCGGACGGAAAGCGGATGGTGGTTGACGCTCACAGAGACCACTTCATTGGCTCCGTCCAGGTAGAGGGCGCCGAACTTGTCCTCCCCGGCTGCCAGATCCAAATCTATGTCCAGCTCATACCGCAGGATTCCGTGGAAATCAGAGAATTCCTTCCATGTGGAGAGGTCCTCCAGACGCTCCAGCCCGGCTATGGTTTCAAAGGCATTGCTTTCAGGCGCCCTGGAAACGGATAAAGTGATGGGAGCGGAGAGTTCTGTCCTGCTGACCGGCTGTTTCCGGCAGGGCTTTATGGGCAGATTTCCGGTGGCTATCTCGCTGATGAACATTTTCGACTCACCGGGCTCCAGATGCAGGGTAATACCATGGCTGTCGCCGTCCAGATGACGGAGCGCATTCTCATAGGCATCGTACTCCAGATATGGGACAAAGGAGGGAAACATGACTTCTTCATGTACCGCTCTATGGATGCTTTCGTTCATGAACAACACGCACTCATAGCCGTCGCCCCTATACTGGTAAGCGCGCAGATCCTCATATTTATTCCCGGACGGAATCAGGATGACAGGAAGCCTCTGCGCAGCGATATAATCTCCTAACGCCCTGAGCTCCACTACTTTCGCGCTGCTTTCCAGAGCATGGAGCCGGTCGGCGCACGGGATTCCTTCGCTGGATGCGAATGGCAGGGAATCCACGAAGATTACGGGGAAGCCTTCCCGGCTGAGCCTGGCCAGGGCCTCCAGCGTCCTGAGGGGAAGCCTGTCGCAGGCGGGAACGATCAGCAGCCTCAAATCCAGATTCCCTATGGTGAGCACAGGCTGAGCGCCGCCGTCCAATCCGGCGTCTGCCAGCTTATCCGCCGGGATGACATCATAGTCGGCCTGATGCTCCAGACAGACGCGGCCGGGCTTTTGGTAGAGCATGGCGCTGCCGGACCATTCGGCCTCTGCGTGGTACAGGATGCCGATGGAGGACGCGCTCCTGCCATGGCAGAGGATATGGGAGGCTCTGTTGACATAGCGGAAGAGATATTTCAGGTAGGGCGCCTGGAGATTGTTCCCGTGGGCGTAAAAATGCGGCGGACAATCCGGATCCGGAAAAGGGGCGGGCGAAAACGCATGGGGGACGAATACGTTGATGCCCCGCACCAGCATGAAGTCCGTAAGCCATTTCATGGTCTGGGCGCCTTCCGCCCAACCGTAGTTCCCGTAAATCTCGCACATGGCGCGCCCCTTCTTTTCCGGGCAGATATGCGCATCGCTGGCCCCCAGCTTCGCCAGGGCATAGTGGTAGAATTCCCCGTCTGACTTAGTGTTGTATGCGGCGTTTGTGGTATGGAGGTTCTTGCGCCCCGGCAGGATCTGTGAGGTCACCACATCGATGCCGGACATATCCTGGCCGGACATGGCGCGGAAATAATGTCCCGCGCTGGGCCCCAACCGGGAAGAGGAATTATTGTCCTCCAGGATATGCCCGATGTATTCCACATGGTGGCTCCGGCACCAGTCCCCAAGCTGGAGGGAGAAATTCTCCTCATACAATTTCGTGACATGGTCCATGTATGTATAGCGCACCGCGGCATCCTCCTCGGGCGACACATCGTACCACAGCCTGACGAAATCAGACGCGGCGAACTGCTCCGAGGCAAGCCGTTCCTCCAGCTGCGCCGACCAGGGAAGGGGCATTGCCAGGCGGCCTATGACTGCGTCAAAATTGAACAGGGTGTCGATGCAGTTATAGAATCCCGGTTCATCCGAGAAGAAACCGGCAATGGTGTTCCCGAAATGCTTTCCATAACGCTGATAGTGCGGTTCATATACCGCATCCAACAATATCTTTACAGACTCCTTCTGGAGCAGGTTCACGTAATCATTGTTTGCCAGGCCGGCATTTGCCGATTTATAGATTAAGAACAGACGATAGTACCCTTCAGGGACAGAGACAGGGAGCAGCCCGTCTTTTATGTCCCCGGTTATTTCCAGAAATTCCGGCAACAGGTCTTCCGAATATTCGTCCCGCCTTTTACAGAGGATGGCATGGAGCAGCTCTTTTTTCCGTGCCAGGGGGCTTTCGGGGGTGAGGGGGAAGCCGATGCCCATATCGGAGAGCAGGCCGCCCACATCCACCCTGATGTCCGAAGGACCCACCAGGTCTACCGTGAGATGGAAGACGGTCCATTTCTGCAGGGAGGAATCGGCCTGCTTCACCTTTCCGTTGGCATAGCCGGTAGGAAAATGGCAGTCGTCCAGGATCCATACCTTCATGTGGCGCCTTTCGGCTTCGTCCAGAATGATGTCCATATCCTCCCACCACTTCGGCCCCGCGTAATCGGGATGGGGCCTGGACTCCAGGCATACGGCCTGTATGCCCATGTCCTGTATGACGCCCATGTAGCGCCTCAGGGTCTCGCCCTCCTCGCCGTGCTGCCAGAAGAAGGGGAGGATATAGTTCCCATTGCGGCGGGCGAGGGATTCGTGGATTCGTGTGTTCATAGCTCTTTCTCCTTTCGATGCTTTCTGTAATACTCATGAGGGGTAATCCCCACATATTTCTTGAATTGGGTGTTGAAATACTTATCGTTGTTATACCCCACCCGTTCCGATATCTGCCGCGCGGAAAAGTCGGTATTTCGAAGTAGATTACACGCTTCTTCAATGCGGAGATGGTTGATATAATCGGTGAAGCTGCGCCCGGTCTCCAATTTCAGGATTCTGCCCAGGTAGAGCACGTTTATATGAAAGACCTCCGCGATGGTCTTCAGGTTGATTCCCCTGTTGTAGTTCTCATGCAGATACTCCAATATGATTTTGATGTTCGCAGTGCCTCCCTGGCCCTTGTTCTTCTCCAAAAAGAAGAGAAAGTCGATGATCTGGGATACCCATATCCGGATGGAATCGTAATCCGACAGGGAATAGGCCTCGTTCAGCCTCTGCTCTACATGAACCATATCCACATCGGAGACTGTCCCATAGGCTTTCATATAGGAATATATTTTTGACACCACCAAAAAAGCCAGGGTCTGGAGCCCGTTTAAGGGAATGGCCCGGTTCCCATGGAGCATATCCCCCACAATGCGCCTGATTTCAGCTTCGTTTTTGTAAGCGAGCTTCTCATTGAGCAAAATCAGCTGGTCGAACTCGATATGGGGGAAGAGCGCCGCTTCGCTCACGGCCTTTTCCTCCGCCCAATAGACAGAATGGCGGCAGCTTTGGTCGGCGGCATTGATCAGGGACAGCGCGCTGGTATAGCTGTCGTGCACCTGTTCTATCCCGGCGGCAGGCAGTCCCACGGAGGCCAGGACATGGAAGGGGGAAGTGGCCGAAATATAGCGTATGATATTCTCCAGATCCGCCTGCATTGCCTTTTTATCGGACATACCGCCACAGAACAGCAAAAAGAGCATCCGCCCGCTGTAATCGGTGACAGGGATAGAGCCGCTTTTTTCCTCCAGGAACCGGATGATCTGAGCGAGGGAGCGCTTAACGCCCGCTCCGTCCCCGGCGTTCTTGGGAAGCAGCTTTAAAATGGCTACCTGGTAACTGCCTTCTTCCAGAGAAATGTTCAGATACTCCTTTCTTTCCCAGAGCTCCTCATAGGTAATCTCGCCCAGGAGCAGCCGGTACAGCACATTGTTGCATAGAATGCGGATGCCCTCCTCGACGATATCCTGCTGCTCCTGCTGGGCGTCTATCTTGCGCATGACCTGCAGGAGCGTCTGGGACAGCTCCTGGCTGTCCACAGGCTTCAGCAGATAGTTCTCGATGCCCAGCCGGGCGGCCTGCTTCACATATTCGAAATCGGAATACCCGCTCAGCACGATGAAGCGGCAGGGATGGTTTCCGGCCTGGCATTCCTGCATCAGGCGGATGCCGTCCATAATCGGCATCTTGATGTCCACGATTGCCAGATCCACATGCTCTCTGGAGATATATTCCAGGGCCACGGCTCCGTTGGGGAATGCGGCCCCCACCTCCATCCCAAACTTCCCCCAGTCGATTAGACGCCTCAGGCCGTCCCGGATCAGGGGTTCATCATCGACGATAATCACTTGTATCATGGCCCCTCCTTTCGGAGAATGAAAGAGAGCACGATTTCCGTCCCTACGCCATACTGGGAATGGATTTGCAGGCTGCAGTCTTCTCCATATAACAGTTTCATGCGCTGATAGATGTTCTTGATGCCTATTTTCTCCATGTTGTCCAATGCGTTCTCCTGTATGGATTCCAGCAATTCCGTGAGCTCGTCGCTGTGGATGCCGAAGCCATTGTCGCGTATATGGAAGACCGCATGGCCGTTTTCCCTGACGCCATAGATGCGGATGATGTTGTCGCTGCGGTTGCTGTCAAAGCCATGCATGATGTAGTTCTCTACCATCACCAGCAGGGCGTGATGAATGATCCTCTCGGGCAGCAGGGAGTCCTGTATGGAAAAATCGTATTTGAATAAATCTCTGTACTGGATATTGCACAGATTCATATAGTTTCTACAGTTCTCGATTTCCTGGCGCACTGTATGGATTCCTTCCGCTTTGATGGAATTCTTGAAGATCCTGGAAAGGATGTATACCATCTCACCGATGTCCGGCTGGTTCTCCAGCACGGCTTTCATGCGAATCGCTTCCAGGGTGTTGTACAGAAAATGTGGGTTGATCTGGGACTGCAGTATCCGCAGGCGATACCGCTGGTTCTCGATTTCCGATTTATATACCCGGTCGATATAGTAATTCAGACTGTGGAGCATGTCGTTGAACGCCACGGAAATATCGGTCAATTCGTTTTTCTGCCTGAGGTCCACCGGAATCTGGGCTTCCAGATTGCCCTCCCGCACCTGGAGCATCGTCTGGTGGATGTGGTTCAATTGCCTGGTGCTCCTGGTCAGATAGAAGTAGATCAGGACGGAGTTCAGCAGGATAATGGCGCAGGTGGCCAGGGTCATCAAAATGATGTCCCGGCGGGTATCCTGAAAAAGCACCTTATTCGAGACCAGTCCTATGATTTTCAGTTTAGGATAGGAAAGGGTCTCTATGGTCACATGACAGGGAGTTCCATGGACTTTCATCTCCCGCTGGGAGAAGGAGGCTGTGAGGAATTCCTCTGTCAGCGGAAAATCCCGGTCATACCACTGTCCGGAAGTGTCGAACAGGACAGTCCCCTCCAAATCTACGATCAGAAAGTCCCCCTTCACCTCAGGATAGTTTTGGTATAGAAAGCTTTCCATTTTCTCCGCGCTGTAATCCGCCTGGAGGGCTCCTATGTTTTTGCGCGTGATGACGTCATACAGGCAGTAGATAAGGGAATAGCTCCTGGAGATGCCCAGTATCCCACAGGCGGAGGAAGGCTCTGTCCGCAAGATGGCCAGGGCGTCCCGATAGGCGCCGACGAGGGGAGAAAAGGCTTCTTCGGTGCCCGGATAATCCTGCTTGTGCTTTTTCGTCATGGAATAGATCCGGTCATCGCCGGAGGCATAGAGGGTAACCGCCGACAGCTCGGGATTGAGGCCGAACATTTCGGACAGGAACGAATATATGGTCTGACGATAAGAAAAGGATTCCGGATAAAGAGAGTTGAATTTTGAAAAAAGCCCTTCTTTATCGGAATAATAGTTTTCATAGGTATCGTTGACCTGCTGGAAAAAATAATGCTGCTGATCGGCCGTGCGCTCTGTAAGCCCGTGCACCGCCGACTCATTATAATTCAGGATATACTGCTGGTTCTGCCTGGAAAAATTCCAGTTGACTATCAGGATCAGCGCTATGAATATGATGAAGGTCTGGATGCATATAAAACTGAACAATCTTGTCGTATAGCGCATTTGATGGGGCATGGCAGTTTCCTCTTCCGATTTCCGTTTCTAATATGTTTGAATCAGTATTTACAGATTGAACCAATTATACCATTAAAAAATCCTGAATTATATTATAAAAAACCAGATCGGGTTATAAAAAACTGCCCCATGGGCATATAGGCAGGGGATATGATTTTTATAATGGGCTTGATATTTTTTGAAATGGCAATCGGAAAACAGAAATGCCATAATAGGATTCAGATTATGGAAATTGCGAGGCGGTTTCGGAAAGGCGGTTGCATATGGGGGTAAAAATGTCCAGAGGGAGAAGAACGCTGCTGTTCATGACGGTTCCTTCGATTTTGCTCGTGCTGGTGTTCTCTTATCTGCCCATATTCGGGTGGGTCTATACCTTTTTTGACTACCGGATAGGGTACAGGCTGCTGAATTGTGAATTTGTTGGATTGGACAATCTGATCTATGCTTTCAGCGACCCGTATATTATGACGGTAATCCTCAATACTCTGATCATAAGCGTGTTGGGGCTGTCGGGCCTGCCGCTGGCAGGCATCATAGCCATTCTGCTTTCAGAGGTCAGGGGGAAGAAGTTCAAAAAAGTGGTTCAGACCGTCATCACAGTGCCGAATTTCATCAGCTGGATTATTATTTATTCGATTATGTTTTCACTTTTTTCCAATGACGGCATGCTGACCGTGGTCTTCCGGCAGATGACAGGGAATATGGATTCCACCACGACTTTGCTCACGAATCTGGGCACGGCAAAGCTGTTCATGGTAATGACCAATATCTGGAAGACGGTGGGGTACAATTCCATCATATTCTTTGCGGCCATCACGGGGATAGACTCCCAGCTCTATGACGCCGCCTCTGTGGACGGCGCGGGAAGATGGCAGAAAATATGGCATATCACCATTCCGGGGCTGCTGCCCACCTTCATCACCCTGCTGATCATTTCGGTGGGCGGCATCCTGAACAATGGATTTGAGCAATATTATGTGTTCGTGAATCCCATGATTCAGAGGAATATCGAGGTCGTGGACTATTATGTGTATCGAATCGGCATGCTGCAGAATGACATCACGGTATCCACGGCGGTGAGCATGGTGAAGAGCTTTATCAGTGTAGTGCTGGTCTTCGGCGTGAACAGGCTGTCGAAAACGCTGCTGGGCCAGTCCATTATGTAGAGGTGATGATATGGGAAAGAGGAAGATATCGGGCGGTGAGTTTGTGTTTCAGGTATGTATGGTGATTTTGTTCTCCCTGTTGTTCCTAAGCTGTGCGTACCCTTTTTATTATGTCTTCATTGCGTCCATCAGCAATCCGGAGGCGGCGAACAGGGCGATGATTACGTTTTACCCCCTGCAGCCCACTCTGGACAATTACAGACAGGTGCTGAGATTGAACGGGATGTCGAAGGCATTCGTGGTTTCCCTGTCTAGGACAGTGATCGGGACAGCGGTGACCATGTTCTTCACCAGCATCCTGGCATATACGCTGACGAAAAGGGAGCTGCCCCTGCGCAGGCTTTTCTATTCCATTGCCATTGTCTCCATGTACATCAATGCCGGGCTCATTCCCTGGTATCTGACCATGCGGATGATAGGGCTGAAGGACAATTTTTTCGTCTATATACTGCCATATGCGGTGTCGGCGTACTGCATGATTCTGATCAAGACTTACATGGAATCCGTTTCGGCAGGCATAGAAGAATCCGCCATGATAGACGGTGCGGGATATTTCCTGATATTCTGGAAAATCATCATACCGATCTGCAAGCCTGTATTGGCGGCAGTGATCGTATTTACGGCGGTGGGACAGTGGAACCAGTGGACGGACAATCTGCTGCTGGTGAATAATATGGATTTAAGGACCATGCAGATGATACTGATGGAATATCTGAACCAGGCTACCAATATCGCAAATCAGGCCAGAACGGGAGGCGCAGGCGCAATATCAGGCTCGGCGATAAGTCCTTTCACAATCAGGATGACGATAACCATGGTAGTGACGGTTCCGATTTTAGTGGTATATCCATTCATGCAGAAGTATTTTATCAGCGGAATCATGATTGGATCGATAAAAGGTTGACCAGGAGGAGAGATATGATGAAGCTTAAGAAAATGACAGCACTTATGTTGGCGGCAGCGCTCACCGGAAGCCTGTTGGCATGCGGCGCTTCCGGGGATTCCGGTTCTTCGAAAGAGGATGCCGCATCCGGGAACGGAACGCAGCAGAGCCAGGCTGGGGAGGAAGGCCAGGAGAGCGGAGGCGGCGGGGAAAGCCAGGAAAGCGGGGGCGATGAAGGGAACGAGGCGTAGCCTGTAGAGGAGGTGACATTGGACATCTTTATGGGCTCCGCGGGAGAGAATCCGATTACGGCAGGGATTCAGGAAAACGCGGTGGCACAGTACATCAAGGAGCAGACAGGGGTCACCTTGAATGTCATCCTCAAGAATACTGAAAAAGAGCAGGCGATAGTAGCCAGCGGCGATTTGTATGACGTAAATGTAGTGGAGCTGCGTTACGTGACGCCATTGATTCAATCAGGCGCCGTCCAAAGCCTGGATGATTACCTTTATCTGGCTCCCGGATTATCGGAGAACTTTTCAGGCATGCTCAATTATAGCAAAAAGTATCAGAGCAATGGAGAAGACAAAATATATGCAATTCTGGAAAGAAGCAAAGGGGAAGCCTCTCCGCTGGCCACTTCCCGGTACGGAAATTTCATCCGCTGGGAGTGGTACAAGGAGGCGGGCAGCCCGTCCATCGGATCTGTGGACGATTTCCTGAATCTGCTGAAGACGATTCAGGAAAAGCACCCGGAAACCGAGGCCGGAAAGAAGACCTATGGAATGTCAAGATTTAACGATTGGGGACTGAATTTTGCGCTTTCCGATCCGGTCATCTGGAAATACTGCGCACAGTATGCATTGAACGATATGTGCTCTTTTGGAATCGACGACCTGTCTTACATCGATTTGTATAATGACGACCATATGTACTGGCAGACTGCCAGGATGGACTTCAAGGCCAACCAGATGGGGCTTTTGGATCCGGAGACTTATACCCAGAAGAACGAGGACTACACCAGGAAGATTGGCGAGGGCCAGGTATTCTTCAGTTCCATGGAATGGGACTTCGATGCGGCCAATGCGGAACTGAGGGCCCAGGGAGGCGAGGACCAGTATATGGATATCCTGTGGGAAGATACGGAGGAATTCCCGGCATGGGTCTCCAGGGCTTCCGAATTCGGTATGTCCGCCAGGACGATCGTATTCTCCTCCAAGTGTGACGAGGCAAAGATGAAGGGCATTGCAAGGCTGCTGGAGTTCCTGTTCTCGGAGGATGGCTCCCGCTCTGTCATGATTGGGCCCAAGGGCGTCACATGGGATTACGATGAGAATGGCGTAGCTGTATTTACGGAGGACTGCAGGCAGAAGATGGCTGAAAATCAGGGCTATCTGTTGGAACAGGGAGCAAACAGCTACCTCGGCATCATCGGACAGGACTATGACGCGCTGGCGGCCTCTGAGGCGAATAAAGGCGATTATATCGACCTGCGCCTGAACGAGGATTATATAAAGGAGAACCTGACTCCCACAGAAAAGGATTACAGCGATTTCTATGGAGTGGAAGTCCCGCTGCAGGCTGCTACCGCCAGGCAGAACCAGTCCACAATCTACGAGGGCTATATCAACCTGATGCCTGCGGAGCATCCCACAGATATTCAGAGGAGCATGACGAAGATCAGCGACTATCTGCTCCAGAACGTGCCTGTCATGGTGTTCTCTGCCACCCAGGAAGAGTTTGACCAGAAGTATGCGGAGATTCAGGCTGAACTGAAGAACATGGGCTATGATGAGGTGAACGCCTACTTTGAGGAGGCATGGGAGAAGGCAAAAGCGGAATATGCGGCGCTTATGGGGAGATGATGGCGCCTATCCGATAGGCGGGACAGGCCACGTTTTTCCCCGAAGATTGGCCCGCCGGATCAGGAGGCGGAGGAGCCGCGGTGGGCCTCCCGGTACTGGCTGGGCGTCATGCCCGTGACCTTTTTGAACTGGCGCATGAAGTGCAGCTCATTGTCATACCCGCAGAATGCCGCCAGGGAGGAGACAGTCATCTCCGAGATGCACAGATAGAGCTGCGCGTACCTGATCCGGGCCCGGATGATGTCCTGGATACAGGTGGTGTCGAAGAACTGCTTATACAAATGTTGAAAATGGGATATGCTCAGGTGGAGCCTTTGGGCCAGCCGGGGCGTGTCCCATTTTTGCCAGGGAGCGTTCTGGATTTCCATGCGCAGCTCGCTCATGGGGTAATAATAGGGATTGCCCGTATTGTCATTGGGGGCCGCGTGCACCTGGTCGGCCAGGGAATAAAGCAGGGCATGCATCAGGGAATCGATCGCCTGAGGGCTGTGGGGGCGGGCCGACAGCTTTTCCTGCACCACCAGTCTGGCGTAATCCGTCAGCGTCCCGAGACAGGGGAGCGTAAAGGGGCGGTTCACAGGAATTGCAAGTTCGCGCAGGAGCCCTTCGTCCTCCCCCAGCAGCTCGAAATGGATCCAGTCGTCATTGTAATGGGGATTCCGGCAGCCATAATGCACAGGAGAACCCGCGCCGTAGACCATCACCGTGTTGGGCCCGAAATCCGTCGCTTCGCCATCAATCTCAAAATAGGACGCTGTCTTGATGAGCAGCAGGGCATGATCCTCGTAGCCGCCGGGACAGGAACGGTGGAACTTCATCTTGTGCATTGAGTCATAGCCGCAGACGTTCACTGTAATCATCGCATATCCCCTTTCCTCTGCAGCGGCTTAGGCAGCCACAGATAATGCCGCGCCTCGCGGGCTTCCCCGACATGCATTATTGCAGAAAAAGTCAGTTGATTACATTTTAGGAAATGGGAAAAGGTTTGTCAATATGGTAACATGGAAAAAGGAACGCGAAGAGAACGCGATTCAGAAATTCAGAAAGACACAGAAGGAGGGATTTCCCATGATACACAACCCCATCCTGCGGGGATTCCACCCGGATCCGTCCATCATCCGGGCAGGAACGGACTATTACATCGCCACGTCCACCTTCGAGTGGTGGCCGGGAGTGCGCATTCACCATTCCAGGGACCTTGTCCACTGGAGCCTGATAGGATACCCCCTCACCCGCATGTCCCAGATGGACCTCCGGGGCGTGGGGCCCTCCCAGGGGATATGGGCGCCCTGCCTGACATATTACAATGGTGTCTTCTATCTGGTGTACACCATAGTGAAAGCCTTTTACTGCAATATGTACGACACGGAGAACTACCTGGTGACGGCGGAGGACATCCATGGCCCCTGGTCGGAGCCGGTGGCATTGAACAATTTCGGTTTCGATCCCTCCCTGTTCCACGATGACGATGGCCGCAAATACATGGTCAGCATGGTGACGGACCACAGGGTGCCCAAGAAGTACGCAGGCCGCCTGGTGCTGCAGGAATTCGATGCCGCCGGGCGGCGAATGGTCGGACCGGTGAGGGACATCTACCGCGCCGATGGCATCTTTCTGGAGGGGCCGCATATCTTCAAGCGGGACGGCTGGTACTATCTCTTCAGCGCGGATACCGGCACAGGGGAAGCCCATGGCCAGACCATACAGCGGGCCAGGGATATCTGGGGGCCCTATGAGATGTACCGGCCCGCGGACGCCTGCAGGCAGGAGGGGGAGGCCTATTCCATCCTGACCTCCCGCCACCACGGGGACATCCTGCTCCAGAAGGCCGGACACTGCGATTTGGTGGAGACGCCGGAGGGAGAGTGGTATATGGTGCATCTGTGTGGCAGGGCCTCAGAAGACCGCAATCCTGATGATGCGGAGCGCTTCGCTGGAGCCAGGCGCTACATGCTGGGCCGGGAGACAGCCATCCAGAAGGTGCGCTGGACGGAGGACGGGTGGCTGGAGCTGGCAGAGGGAGGGAATGTGCCCCGGGAGGAGGTGGAGCCGCCGAAATGCTGGGAGAGGACAGAAAGCAAAGCGGAATGTGCGAAGGGCCTGGAGAGGACAGAAAGCAAAGGGAAATACGCGGAATGGCTGGTAGAGGCAGAAAGCAAAGCGGAATGTACAGAAAGGACAGATGTGGCAAAAAGGGCAGCAGCCGGAGAGCCGGACAGTGCAGAACAGAAGCAGCTCCTGCCAGGCAGGGCGCTGGTGCGGGACGATTTCGATGCGCCCACTCTGCACCGGGACTATCAGTCCCTGCGGGTTCCCATGGACGAGCGCCACATTTCCCTGACGCAGCGCCCGGGGTGGCTGCGGATGTACGGGAGAAGCGGCCTGGCTTCCCGTTTTGCCCAGACCCTGATCGCCAGGCGGGTCACGGAGTACCATATGGACGCGGCGTGCTGCCTGGCCTTTGAGCCGGAGGTCTTCAAGCAGATGGCGGGGCTGATATTGATGTACGATACGGACAATTACCTGTATCTGCACCTTTCCCATGACGAGGACGTGGGAAAATGCATCACTCTGCTGAAGGCGGAGAACAGGAGGTACGAATACCTGATGGAATATATACCGATAGAAAAAGAACGTGATATCGTCCTGCGGATATCCCTGCGGGGGACGCAGGCACAGTTCTCCTACGGATTCCGGGGGGAGGCATTGCGGAACATAGGACCCGGCGTCAATGCAAGCTTCCTTTCGGACGAAGCCTGCAGGGAGGGGTGGTTCACCGGGGCCATGGTGGGGATCTGCTGCCAGGATTTGACAGGCTTTGGGAAACATGCGGACTTCGACTGGTTTGAGGTGAAATGTATGCGGGAGTCGGAACAGTAGCGGAATTCCGGATGCAATGGGCCCGGGCGGCAGTGGGGCATACGGGCCGGGAAGCTGTGGGGAACAGGCAGCGCGGCGAAACGCGGCTATGCATCGGACAGCAGCTATGCATCGGACAGCAGCTATGCATCGGACAGCAGCTATGCATTGGACAGTAGCTTTGCATTGGACCACAGATTTGTAGGGGACTGCGAAAGCAAAGAAAACGGAGATGACAGGAAGGTAATAGAACGTGATAGAGCGCAATGGAAAGAATAAGCGAGAGGGGAGCATGGACATGAACGGACATGAAGAATGGACGGATGCCGTAATAGCGAAGATTCGCGAAAAGATGGCATGGGTCAGCGAGAAGAACAGAGAGAAGATTCCCTACAGAACTGATGGGAAAGGAGACTATGACGACAGGTCAGACATGACGAAGCAGTGGCGCATGGACGACGGCCTGAACTGGTGGACCAACGGCTTCTGGGGAGGAATCATGTGGCTCTTATACCAGGACACGGGAGAGCAGCGCTATGCCGACATCGCCCGGGTCTCGGAACGGAAGATGGAGCAGTGCTTTGCGGATTTCTACGGCCTGCACCACGACGTGGGCTTTATGTTCGTGCCTACGGCGGTGGCGGATTTCAGGCTCACAGGGAACCCGGATTCCAGAAGAATGGCCCTGCACGCCGCCACCCTTCTGGCGGGACGGTTCAACCCCGTGGGAAATTTCATCCGCGCTTGGAACGACCTGGAGGAGGATACCAGAGGCTGGGCCATCATCGACTGCATGTTCAACCTCTCCCTCCTGTACTGGGCCAGCGAGGAGACGAAAGACCCCAGGTTCCGTCAGATTGCCAGCCTGCACGCGGACACCGTCAGAGAACATTTCGTCCGCCCGGACGGCTCCGTATGCCACATCGTGGAATTCGACCCGGAGACCGGGAAGATGGTGAAAAGCCACGGCGGCCAGGGCTACGGGGAGGGTTCCGCCTGGACCAGGGGCCAGGGCTGGGCGCTGTACGGTTTCATGATAAGCTACATCCATACGGGAAGACAGGAATACCTGGACACGGCGAAGCGTGTGGCGGATTACTGTCTGGCGAATATTCCGGAGAGCGGCATTATCCCCGTGGACTTCCGCCAGCCGACAGAGCCCGCCTATGAGGACTCCTGCGGGGCCTGCGTGATCGCGGGAGGCCTGCTGGAGCTGGCCCGGCATCTGCCGGAGGAGCAGCGCGGCAGATATGAAGACGCAGCGGTGAAAATCCTCCGGGCCATAGCGGACGCCCGGGCGGACTTCGGCCGGGGATGCGACGCCATCGTCCAGAACTGCAGCGCGGCCTACCATGCCCCGGAGCACCATTTCACCATGAGCTACGCGGACTATTATTTCATAGAAGCCATGTACAAGGTGAAGGGCGTGGGCAGATTGCTATGGTAATCAACCTGAAGCATTCGGCTCCGCTTATGGCATAAGGCTGCACCGGGCGGCGCGCCCGTTTTTGGCGCAGCCTGTGTGGGATAAGAAAGGAGAGAGGATGGCAGGAGCGTATTCCTATAAAAGTTTTTTTCGGAATCTATACAGAAATCTGGGACAGGCGTATGCTTTCCAGGCACAGACTCCGGAGGAAGCCGGGCAGTGGCGGCGGGAATTCAGGCAGGCGTTGAGGGAGGCGCTGGGGCTTGACCTGCTGGAAGAAATCGCCGCTGGATGGAACCAGGCGGAAAATGAACATGTTGCCACCGGATGGGGACAGGCGGAGAAGGAAGGCCGAGGGGAGAGCGGAATCCGGGCTAAAGATTCCTGCCCCTGGACGGTGGAGCAGCTGGAGCGGGTGGAGGAAGAGGGATATATCCGGTATAAATTCCGGATGGAGACCCTGCCTCGGGTATTCATGCCCTTCTATATGCTGGTGCCGGAGGCCGCTTCCCCACAGAAGCCGGCCAGGGCCGTGATAGCCATCCCCGCCCACGGAGCCAATAAGGATACCGTGGCGGGGGTGCCCACTGGCAGCGCCGTCCGGGAGAAGCTGTCCAGGACGCCCAAAGAGGCATACGGCCTAGCGCTGGTGAAGCGGGGCTACGTGGCCCTGTGTCCGGATCCGCCGGGCTATGGGGAGAGGATTGAGCCCCTGCCCACAGAGGCCACGGCCTTTGCCCCACCGAACCCCGAAAACGCCAAGGAAGAGGAGGCATCGGCATCTGACCCGCTGGGATGCTCCTGCAAGGATCTGGCACAGACGGCGGAGGCCTTATCTTTAAGCCTGACGGCTCTGGAAATCTGGGATTTGATGCGGCTTGCCGACTTTGCGATAGGACGGGAAGAAATAGACGGGAAAAGGATTGGCTGCATGGGCTTTTCCGGCGGAGGACAGTACGCCATGTGGCTGGCGGCAATGGACCAGCGGATTCAGGCGGCAGTGGTCAGCGGATATGTGCACGGATATTATGACAGCATCCTGGACGTCCATCTGTGCCCCTGCAACTACGCGCCCCGGCTCTGGCGGCTGGGGGACATCAGCGATATCTGCTCCCTGATCGCCCCCAGGCCCCTGTTCGTGGAGAACGGCCTGGACGACCCTCTGAACGGATACCGGGGAATCGAGGGGCCAAAGGAACAGGTGGACAGAATCAGGAAAGCCTACCGGCTCTACGGACAGGAGGGGAAGCTTTTCCATTCCACGCCGAAAGGGGGCCATCAGTGGTACGGGGAATGCTATGAGTTTCTGGACAGGATGCTGTGACGCGGGGCGTTTCCGAGATTCTGCCAACGAGCGGTAGAATCTGTTGCCGGCTTATGGCCTCTGCCGCTCGTAAGGCGGAGGGCTAGCCGGGGAAGCTTATGCGCGTATGGGTATCGATTAGGGAGGGTGTAATGATTGAGGGCTGCAGGGTCATCCGACAGGAGATATACGAGGCCCGAGGGCCGCGAATGCAGCATTCTTCGGGGAGCGCTGTCCGGTACAGTTACTTTTCATACCGATGATTAACATTTA
>CAMQOJ010000007.1 GCA_947003375.1 uncultured Lachnospiraceae bacterium | reverse complement strand
TCAGATGTGTATAAGAGACAGCGTACTGGAAGGCAAAGTAGGCGCCCATCTGTCCATGGCCATCCAGAAGAAAATCGCCCGGCTGGATCCATCTGTCTTTGAGGACACGGAAAAGCTGGACGACATCAATAAGGCGGAGCAGGGAAAGGACAGCGCTTTCTGGTATGTCACCGATGTGCTTGCGATTTTGACTTTTTATATTCCTTATTTCGCATTCATGGGCTGGTATCTCTTTTCCCTGAAACCAATCCTGGCCAGCGCCATTGTCATCATCTTCCTGCCCACTGCCCTGGCCCAGCTGATCCGCGCCAAGGCCTTCTCCCATCTGGAGGACGCTTCGGCCCCGGTCCGCAGGGAATACGAATATTATGAGACCTGCATGGCAGGCCGGGAATATTTCAAGGAAACCCGCATTCTGGGAGGCTTCTCCTACTTTAAGAAGCTGTATCAGGAGACCCTTGCCTGCCTGCAGAAGCTGAAGTTCAAGGCCGCCATGAAATCAAATCTGTTCGAGCTCTCCACCCGCGCCATCACCGTAGCGGGATACTGCGCCATCCTCTGGATGCTGTATGACGCCCTGATGAAACGGGAGGTAACGGTGGGAGCTTTCGCCGCGGTCTTCAATTCCATCGGCATGCTGTACGACATCATGGAGGAGGTGGTCTGCCACCATATAGGAGAGATGGCCGCGAACACAGGCTCCATCCGCAACTACCTGAATTTCCTGGCCATGGAGGAACGGGCCGGACAGCGCCATGACGCGCCAGGCTGGGGGGATATGGTGCTGGAGAACGTAAGCTTCTCCTACCCGGCTGGAAAAAAGGAGGACGGCCCCCCGGAACAGATAAAGTATGCCGTAAAGAACGTGAGCCTGACGCTACGCAAGGGGGAGACCCTGGCGGTGGTGGGCGAGAACGGCTCCGGAAAGTCCACCCTGATCCGCCTGATAGCCGGACTCTACCTGCCCGTGGAGGGTACGGTACGGAAAAACGGCGTTGACACCAGGCGGCTTACCATGGACGCCCTCACATGCCGAGCCTCTGCGGTATTCCAGAAATACCAGCGCTACCAGATGACCCTGGCCGAGAACATCGTCATCAGCGATTCCGGGGCGGAATCCGAAAAAGCCCGACTGGACAGCGTATGCGCCATGGCGGGGACGGAGCCCGGCACGTTTCCACAGGGTTATGATACCATGCTCTCCCGGGAATTCGACGGCATAGACCTGTCCGGAGGCCAATGGCAGCGCGTGGCCATCGCCAGGGGCTTCTTCCGCGGCCATGACCTAATCATCCTGGATGAGCCCACGGCAGCCATCGACCCATACGAGGAAACACTGATTTATAATCGCTTTGCCGAAATCGCCCGTGAAAAGTCCGCCGTCATCGTGACCCACCGCCTGGGCTCTGTGAAGCTGGCGGATCGGATCCTGGTCATGAAAGACGGGGAGGCGGTGCAGATAGGCACCCATGATGAACTGATCGCCCGGGAGGGAGAGTACAAAAGGCTCTATGAAGCCCAGGAGCAGTGGTATAAATCTTAAAAGACAGTCGGGCATCCTTCCAGACATGCCGCTTCACGGCACATACAACAGAACATAGTTCTGTTGTCAAGGACAATCGGTGCAAGACCGGAAGAATGCCCGCACTCTGGGCATTCTTCCGTGTGAGACCGACTCGTTAAGCGAACTTGTTCGCTCACGAGTCTAGAAGTTCTTGGCGGGCATCCTAAAGAGGTAGGCTATGCCCCCTCTTGGCCGCCTAGAACTTCTTCTCACACTACTACCTTCATGCTCCAGGGCGGCACCGGTGCCCGGTTCTCGTCCTCCTCCAGGAATGCGAAGATGACCTTGTACTCCGGCGGCCGCTCCGGGTAGACGCCGTAACCGTCGGTGAAATAAATCAGGCCTTTCAGGTTCTCGAATTCCCCCTGCTCCCGCAGCTGTTCCACATAGGCGAAGACAGGACGGAAATCCGTGGCCCCGCCTCCCGCCAGTCTGCCCTTCCCCAGAAAATCCTCCAAATCCTCCTGACAGGCGATTCTGGTATCCTTCTGCACCTGGCTGTCGCACTGGACGATGTGCACGTTTATCTTTGTAAAGAAGCTTTCGGCATCCTTCAGGATATCGTATGTCCTGCGCAGAAACTTCCCCACCGCGGAGCCGCTACAGGACGCGGAGGTGTCGATGGCGATGACGAATTCCTTCACCTTTCTGCTCTCCCTGTATTCCAGGGGTTCTATCAGGGGCAGGTTGCCGTAATGGGACAGGCCGTAAGTGTAGTAGACATAATCGAACTCCTCCTGGCTCACTGCCATCTCCTCCCCGGGCACCGCGAACCGGCGCAGAATCTCGCTGTAATCATACCTCTCTTTTGTGGCTTCCTCCAGGTTCTTCTCCAGGCTCACGGTGCCGGATTTCCGCTTTGCGAATGATTTCAGTTCCGTCTTCGCGAGACGGCTAATCTTCTTCCACTGTTCCTGCGTCATCTCCGGACGCTCCCCAGATATCCAGAGGGAATGGTCGTCCCGGAAGAAAAGCCTCCGCAGCTCCTTTTCCTCTTCCACAGGCAAGGAATCCGTTGTGAAATATCGGTACAGGCGCTCCGCAGTGAGGCCTCCCGCCTTCTCTTTCAGGCCCTCCAGCCTGCCTGCAAGCAGCCCGTCCCGCTCCAGCACCGCGCCTCCGAGCCCCAGCTCCAGGATGACATTCTCCACAGCCAAATCCGCCGCCAGATCCCACACCGCCCTGTCCAGCTGATCACAGTGGAACTGATGGGCAAAGACGCAGTGCAGCAGCATATGGAGATAAGCCCGTGTAATCCATGGCGGCTCCTCTCTGTATCGCTTTAAGACCCAGGCAGGGTCATAGAAGCAGGAGGCCCCGTCCGTGGCGAATCCTTCCGTTCCCTGCTTTTCCTCCAGGCGCAGAGCCGACAGCGCCCTGTCGAAAAAGCGAAGATGCATCAGGATATCGTCACGGGACAGGCGCATGACTTCTCTGGCAAGAGATGTGATTGTTTCGTAGTCTTTCTCCATGGCTCCTCCCTGGGGACGCTTTTCATCGGCTTTCAGTGTGGGACGGTTCAGGCAGTGGGCTGAGCAGTTATATCAAGCTGTCTGAACCGTTACTTCAGTTTACCATGTACAGGCGCCGTCTGTCAAAAAATGATTGCAAAACCATCCCCCATGTGATACTCTGATAACAGAGCAGATTTTCATCCAGGATTGTTCTATGATTCGATTTATCTTTCCTACCAATCAGAAAATTCCTGCTTCCATTTCAAAAAAAACGACCGGCGGGAGTTTTCAGGCGCTCCCGGACAAAACAAAACGGGAGGGAACTATGGCAGAAAAGGATATTACTGAAAAAATCCTGATGTCCTATGCCGATGTCTTTGCGGATTGCATCAACACATTGGTATACGGCGGAAGGCAGCGGCTGAAGGCGGAGAATACGGAGCCCGCACCCACGGAGAGCTTCTACGGGGGACAGAAGCCCCATAACCAGTTCTGCGATGCCAGCCGGTATCTGGTGGAACAGGGCGGCATTGTCGCTCAGTACATCATAGAGAATGAGACGCGGCCCAGGGAGCGGCAGATTCTGCGGAATATATCCTACCAGGGCGGTGCTTACAGGCAGCAACTGGAAAACAGCGCCCCTGTATACGCGGTAATCGATATCGTCCTTGCCTGGACCGGAAAGACCAACCGCATCCCCCAGAGCCTCCCTGCGCTTCTGGAGCAGAACGGGGTGCCTCCGGAAGAGCTGCGGCTGATAGACGACATCCATCTGACAATCTACCGCATGAACAACCTGTCTCCGGAAATCCGCAGGCGGTTCGTCAGCGACATGGGTTTTGTGGCAGATTATCTCAATGAGGGCAGCTTCGATGGCCGCAGAGGGCAGAAAATCGTCCACCTGGAAGCGCTGTGCAATATGATGGAAGCCCTCACCGGGGACGGCAGGTTCCGGGAACAGGCGGAAAAACTTTTGGCAGAAGAGCATAAGGAGGAAATCATCATGTGTGAATATATCGATTTATTGGAAGCGCGCGGAGAAGCGAGAGGCGAGGCCAGAGGGAAAGCCATTGGCGAATCGACAGGCGAAGCAAAGCTGACCCTGCTTCTGGAAACGCTGTATGACCAGGGTCGGGACGATGAGGCAAAGCTGGCCGTGCGGGATATGGAAGCCAGGGCAAGGCTTTATCAGGAATTGCGCATCCCGCGGACGCTTCTATGACCGCTCCCTGATAAAGCCTATGGAGTGCTCCCGGGCGGCCGCGCTGTCGGTTCCGTCGTAGCCATGCCCCGCGCCGGGGATGACGATCAGCCTGGCGTCCTCATAAGCGGACAGCGCCCTCTGGGAATAGCCCAGGGGCACGATGATATCCCGGTCTCCATGAATCATCAGCACGGGCCCGCCGTAAGCCGGAATGGTTCCGTATACGTCTATGTCCCTGGCCTCCCTGTCAAAGCTTTCCCCCAGGCGCAGGCCGAAGACTTCCCGCGCACCGGCCTCATACCGTTTTCCGGCGTCCTCCGGAATCCCCAAGGCCGGATACCACAGCACCAGCGCCCTGATATCCCTCCCGCATTCCGCAGCCACCAAAGCTGAGACCAGGCCGCCCATGCTCTCCCCCTGAAGGAAGATCCGCTCCGGATCCACGTATTCCAGTTCCCTCGCACCGGCGATGACAGTCCTCAGATCGGCGCACTCCGTGGCCACTGTCATCTCTTCCATGGTCCCGTCGCTGAGGGACTGGAGCCCGCCTCCGCAGAAGTCGAAGAACAGGCAGCAGATGCCCGCCTCCGCGAAGCCCTCCCCGTGGTGCTCCAGCTCCCGGTAATTGCTGCCGAAGCCATGGCAGAATATCACCAGCGGAAGCTTCCCGCCCTTCTCTTCCCGCAGGTAGATGCGCCCCCTGATTCTATTTCCGTCTCTCCTGATAAATGTCATTTCTTCCGACACGATTCCCATCTTCGTCACCTCTGTCCCTTTGTCAACCGCATCCACTGTCGGCTTGCGCCTGCCGTCCTCCCGTCCTGGTTTCAGGCCAGGCGCTCTTACGCCGTTCCCTATCTTTCCACACTGAACAGATATGCGCTGCTCCCCTTCCGGAACCCCTGCAGATAGACCTCCGCCGTCCAATACTTGGCGGGATAGGGAATCATCACATTCTGGGCCAGGATATTGTTCCTGGTCACATCGTACATGGCATCGCAGTCGAAGCCCTCCTGCCTGTGTATGGCATCCATGTCCCCGGTAAATTCCGCATAGGCGAACTGGGACAGATAAGGCATCCCCCATTTTCCGTCGCTCTCCGGAACGAAATCCACAAAGGCATATCCTTCCGGAACGGGCGCGTCCGCCGCCAGGAAACGCCCCCACAGGCCGTGGCAGGCTTCCACGTCCACCCCTCTGCCGTAGTGGTGCAGAAGGATTACATCGTAATCAAATCCGCTGCGGTATCCCTCCATGGCGTCCAGAGTGCTCTGCAGCTCCTCAAGTCCCGCGGCATCCCGGGAGAAGTCCTTCTCCATCCCGATAAAGCGCATGGCGGGAAGCTTCCTGTACTCAAACCGCTGCATCCGGAAGCCGTCCTGCTGCCGCTCCACCACATCCGGCATGAACAGCGTCCACTGCACACCGGCATCGCAGTCTTTCAGGAAATTGATGTATCCGTAAATCCTCACCGTATCCGTCCCTGCGTTGCCCGTGATGCCTCCCGCAAAAAGCTCTCTGGTTTCCTGATTCCTGATAGACGAAAAATCGTCGAGAACTTTCTCCACCGCTTCTTTCAGTTCATCGGCCCGGGTGGCACCGGTCAGCTCTTCCTCGAACCTGTCCAGGGTGTCGAATACGGCCATGTTCACCAGGCCCGAGGGCACCAGGGCATTCAGCTCTACCCGCAGCCCCCTGGTCTGTTCCAGGAACCTGCCGATGATTCCCTCCATGAGGAGCCTGCGGTTCGCGGCCATCTCTTCATCGTTCCACCTACCGCCCTCCAGGAGCCATGCCGTCACCGCATCGAAGGCGTCAGGGTTCGTCCCCCTGGCCTGGCCCGCCCAGTCCACCATGCGCTGATACCGCTCTTTGGGGCTTACATGCGAGCCGTCTTCCTCCGGCTCATACCAACAGAATCTGTCCTGTAAATTCTCCATCGCAGTCTCCTTTTCACCGTATATTCGCTCTCTGCGGATATTTCTGCAACGCCGTCCGAATAGCTTACTCCTTATATACGAAGTACACAATCTCATCGGGTAGATTCATAATGTACTCCTTTGCCTGAGGGGGATAAATACTCATATTGGGTACATCTTCAAGCGGTATCCAGCACATATTCAGCTCAATCCGCTCGTTGCCCAAATCGTCAAACGCCTTGAAATTTCTATCAAGAGGAATTTGTGTTTCATCCTTCAAGGAAATCAAATAGTACAAATTGATCTGCTGACAAGGACGATCGCCCCAAGGGAAGAAATTTTCATTCACCATAAGCAATCTTTCAATCTTGATGTCTGCGCCGATTTCCTCCTTGAACTCCCGTACAAGGGTTTCATCGGTGGTTTCGCCAAAGGCAACGTGACCGCCGATAAAGGCGTAGCCATCATCGCCCTCTGCATTTTGCATAAGCACCTTTCCGTTATGTATAAGCACACCGCCGACACGGTACGAAAAGATATAATCGTCGGTTTTGAAAAGTATATCTGCCATAATAATTCCTCACCATGCTCTGCGTCTTAAAAGCCTTATTCTCCGTCGTAATAGTCCACATCGCCTGCCTGTGGATAGAGCTTGTTAATTCCCATGCCCCAAACGCCTATTTTGTCTGAATCGGGGTAGACAGTAATATCCACATCGTGTACCACATCAAAATCGATGTAAACAAGATTTTCAGTTTCCGAGGAATTGGTCAGTTTATGAGCACCTTCCGCACCGGTAGGAAAGAACAGAAGATCTCCTGCACTGACTTTACGCTCACCACTCGGAGTCCTCAAAATTCCTTCGCCGCTGATAATATAGAATGTTTCCTCATTGTTGTGATGGAAATGATAGGGGTATGCCGCTTTCTTCGGAGGTATCTCATAAATACTGACCAAAGTGTTCTTGGCTCCTCCAAAGGGCACAAACTTACGGCGAAAATATTCGTAGCCCTGGTGTTCGTTTATATAGTTTTTAGGTATGTTGTCGATTGACTCGTGTTTCATTTCGCTCATAAACTTGCTTCTCCTCATATCAGCAGGCATTACAAGGCACCGTCATTTTATCTGTGGGTGTCATAAGATACTGATTCGTTAATTGGCGGATTTTAAGTTCTTCAATTTTAACCCAAAGCAATCTTTACGTTGATAGTGGAGGACAAACTCTAAACAACAGTTTTGATAATTATAGCACCACAATGTGAAAAAATCTACAATTTTCCTGCTCCTCTCTTTCGGGGTGTTTTCCGCGCCACACACTGACAGCTTGTCACGTCCATGGAATGCTCTTCGTCCATGACGCCTGACTCACGAGCGGAAAGCATCGTAAATATGCGGCAGATTCCACCGCCGGTGAATTTGAAAAATCCTCCTGCGCAACACATATTCCCCGGTCCTGCCCCAAAATTCCTCAAAATCGTTGCGCCCGATTCCCCGGACTGTGTTATACTTATCTTGCTTCGAAGCAATACGGACAGGAGGTGAAAGGAGGGCCCTATGAACCACTATATTCTGATCTGGTCTGTGTGCACCTTTGTGGAAAGCCGTGTTCGCCAGGAAATCGATATGGACGAGCTTGTTCGCCACACCGGGTTCTCCCTGGCCCACATCCGGGACGTGTTCCGGACATGCACGGGGAAGCCGCTGTCCCGGTACATACAGGAGCGGAAAATCGCCAACGCTGCCCAGGAGCTTCTGGACACGGACAGGCAGGTCATGGACATCGCCATCCGTTACGGCTACTCCGGCAGGACTGTGTTCTCCCGGGCCTTCCTTCGGCACACCGGCTACACGCCCTCCCAGTTTCGCGCCGAGGCCCCTGTGCTTTCCCGGGTGCGGCTCTGTGCCGGGGTGTTCGGCGCGGCGCTTCCGGACAGGCGCGGCGATGCCGGAGGTAACCAGACCGCAGCGAAAGATGCCGGAGACTGCCGCACCGCAGCGGAAGACCCCCCTGATAAGGAACGCTGCCAGGCTGCCCGGACTTCTGCGGAATAGGCTAAAGCTGTCCGGATTCCCGGGTACGCAGTGCCAGATGTCCGCGCCGGGACAAGGCGGAGAAAGGCGGCGGGCGCAAGGCATCGCTGGCTGACGACAGCGCAGCACCGGGGTGGACAGCCAGGACCAGTCGCTCAGGGATTCCTGCACCGGGGTATCGGTATCATGGAACCGTCCGGCAAAACGGAAAAGCCCGGCCGGGAACGCTGTGGCGCACAGACAGCGGTTATGATGAAATAATATCCGAACTCTGGAGAGGGGCTGGTTAGACTACAAATTTACAGTACAGTCGAGGTAAAAACAAGCGAGGTAAAAATATGGAAAAACAAGAAAGCGCGATTTTATACGGAGTCCCCAAAGTAGCCTACGGCCAGGACGGATGCACCCCTTTTCCCATGTGCGTCCATTCCTGCGGGAAATACCTGGGAATCCCCTTGGATTACACCCGGGCCATGGCGGAGAGCGGCGCGGCCTTCCGGCTGGCCTGGAATACCGCCTGTTGGGACGGCGGCAATGTGGATGCGGTCTTCACCTTCGACGACCCCGCAATGGTGTTCCGCTGCGGCATGCGGGCCATGGAGCGGGAGCTTAAGTTCCTTGGCCGCACGTCCGAGACGAAAAAGGAGGATTTCACAGACTTCATCCGCCGGGAAATCGACGCCGGGAACCCGGTCATCGCCCTGGGTATCATCGGTCCCCCGGAAGCCTGCGTCATCACCGGCTACCGGGAGGGCGGCAATGTGCTCATGGGCTGGAATGTGTTCCAGGAATATCCGGAATACCAGGCGAACGTCCGGTTCGAGAAGAACGGTTATTTCATCACTGCCGACTGGTGGGAGAATCCCGACACCACCGCCCTGATCGCCACCGGCACGGAAAGCCTGCCTCCCCTTACTCCCGGGGAAGCGCTCCGGAATGCGGCGCAGGCTCTGGAGGGGCGCATGTGCGGAACCTATGCCAAGGGGACACTTGCCTACGATGCCTGGAAAGACGCCCTTTTGCGCGACCAGGATTTCCCTCCTGACGCTGTCTTTCCCCTGCTGGTGGAGCGCATGATGTGCCACGGCGACGCCATGGACTGCCTCTCCGACGGGCGCTTCAACGCCGCAAAGTACCTGCGCAGGCTGGCGGAGCAGTCCCCTGCCATGGCCCCCGGCCTGAATGCCGCCGCAGGGGAGCTGGAGAGGATACCTGAAATCATCTGGAAAGAAATGATTCCCGTCCTGGGCGGCTGGGAGCGGGGCGAGGCCCAGACCCGCCAGTTGGCCAAGGCCGAGAACCGCCGCCTCTTCGCCGGGCAGATTGAACGGATGAAGGCCCACGATGAGCGGGCATATGGTCACATCCTAGAATTGGCGGAGGCGTTTCCGGCCTGAGGGAACAATGCTCCGGAGCCTGTCAAAAATGCCTCACCCAGCGCAAACGGCATGGCCTGCGGGCCATGCCGTTCTTCAATTCTTCAATGCATGCAGTCACGTTGCACCTTCTCTGGTCAGGCGGAACAATGCTATCGCCAAAAGCGTGAACACCAGGCCGATAATCCCGAACCCAATCCACATGACAAGCTGCGGGAATCTATGGCACCATGCCACAAACCAGGAATCCAGGTTTTCCGTCCGTATGTGACATGTGCATCCGGAAACCCGGCATGGCGGAATCCCTCCGCACCTTGACACGGAAACCGAATTATGATACCGTTATGGCATTACGGAACTTCACAGGCAACCGATACAGCCCATGACGGGCAAGGCTCTCAGGAGGCATCGCAATGGAACAGACAGCCATCCAATTCGACAATCATGACCATCGGATAAAACACTACGAACTGCTGCTGGAACAGGATCTGGACAATGTCCCCCAGCTTCCCCTTCCGGAAGGCTACCGCTTCGTCTTCTATCAGTACGGGGACAGGGATAGCTGGATTGACATCGAGAAGTCCGCAAAGGAATTCTCCACCTATGAGCAGGGGCTGGAGGCCTGGAACAGATATTACGGCGGCAGGGAGGATTCTCTCCTGAACCGTATGGTATTTGTGGAGAATGGGGAGGGCGAGAAGGTGGCCACCGCCACGGCCTACTACGACATCACCGGCCGGGACAAATCCGGTTCCGGCTGGCTACACTGGGTGGCCGTCCGCAGGGAGCAGCAGGGAAAAGGCCTGGCGAAGCCTCTGATTACCCATGTGCTGGATATCATGCGGAATCTAAACTATACCCATGCCAAAATCCCCACCCAGACCACCACCTGGCTGGCCTGCAAGGTCTACCTGGATCTGGGCTTCCTCCCGCTGCCCCAGAATGCCGTCAACTGCCTGGAAGGATGGCGAATCATGAAAGCGCTGACAGGTCACAGGGCGCTGGAGGCCTTCGATGCCGCGTCCATGGAGGAGATTCTTGCGCAGCGCGATACATAATGGAGGTATATCAATGAACGTAAACAAGTGCATCAAGGAATCTTTTACCGTAATCGGCAAGGAGGGCTCCACCCGGGACGGCGAGGGCTTCATCCGGAGGCTGTGGGAGGATGCCAACTCCCATTTCGCGGAGGTACAGCATCTGGCGAAAAAGGACGAAAACGGCGGCCTGGCCGGCATCTGGGGTGCCATGTCCGATTTTTCCCGCTCCTTTCGGCCCTGGGAGGAGGGGTTCACCAAAGGGCTGTATCTGGCCGGGGTGGAATGCGATGATGAGGCACAGGCCCCGGAGGGCTGGACGAAATGGGTGGTTCCGGGCTTCGAATATGCCTATGTAGAATGCGACGACAGGAACGTCTTCCCAGAAATGCTGAACTGGCTGGAGGAGAACAGCCTCTCCCTGGCAGGAGCCGTGCATGATTTCACCTGTCCGGAGACAGGAAAGCAGTACATGTTCTTCCCCATCCGGCGGCTCTGATTCCGCAGGGCGCATTTTCCCGCAGCTCTGCTGCGGGGGAGGATGCGCCTGCAGCCAAAAAAGCGCGTCTCATTTAACGGAAAGCTTCAAAAACTCCATATTCACCGATTTCTCCGTAAACCCGTATTTCTCATACATGGCCCTGGCCCCTGCGTTCCTGGCATTGACCTGCAGCTCCAGACCGTCATATCCCCGCTCCCTGCACAGCTCCAGCAATGTGTCGAACAGTCTGCGTCCGATGCCCTGCCCCCGGTAGCGCTCCTCCACCGCCATGGAGTCCACGAACAGCACGTCCCGCTCTTTTACCGGGCCGCCAGAGATATGGCGGACAAGGTAGATCAGCAGTCCCACCACTTCCCCCTCCAGGTCTGCCACTAAGACCTGCTCCTCCGCCAGATGGGCCAGGTATCTGTCGCAGGGCAGTATGGGATCCATATCTACATAGATATCCGGCCTCCAGCACACATGCATCCTGTGTACCTGTTTCATGATCCGTTCCACTGCGTCATAGTCCTGCTCTGTTGCCAGCCGTATTGTTGCTGTATTTTCTGATTTCTTTCCTTTTTCGTGCATCATGTCGCTCTTCCTTTTCGCTATCCAATACCAGTAAGATTTTATTGATTTCAGCATTCACGTCCCTGCGGCAAGTATATTTTTCTCAATCCAATGGGCCACACCGTCCTCATCGTTGGACCATGCGACACAATCCGCAGCGGCCTTTACATCCGCAACCGCATTGGAGACAGCGACTCCCATACCGCAGATTCGAAGCATTTCCATATCATTTACATCATCGCCAAAAGATACAATATCGTCTAAAGGGATATCCAACAGCTTTGCCAACTCCACGATTGCCTGTATCTTGCCCGATTTTTCCGGCAGGAAAGCGTACCAGTCCTCTCCCCGATAACCTTGTAGGCGGCAATGATTTCTATCTGCAATTTCTTCCGCCACGCGGCTATCGAGAAGTTCCGCCACGATTTTATTGACCGGGCCGGATAGGGGCTTCTCATAATCACAGAAGACGGCTTTATATAGCTTCTCCGACTCCGATATGTGATGACTGTTCCAAAAGACTCGACGTCCTGATGCCACTGTTATTTCCGTATCTGGATTCTGTCCTTTCAGCTCTTGTATAATCCGGTTCGCATCAGCCGTATCCATGCTACAGCTGTAAACTTGTATCCCACGCTGATGGATCAGAGTCCCATCCGTAGTGATTTCGTAGTCCGGTTGGATTTCTTCTATGTACCGTTCTGCCCCTATCCAGTACCGGGCAGTGGCAATCGCGATAAGGATTCCTCTGCTCTGGCATGTTTTCAAAATCTGCTTTGTATATCCTGATATGCTGCCATCAGAATGCAGCAGCGTGTAATCCAAATCCGTCAAAATCATTTTGGCATTCATACTTTTAACCCTTTCAGATACTCTTTCTGCTCCGCCGTCACCCGGTTGCTCTCGCGGGCTTTCTGTATGGCCTTGTTGTGCGTCCAGGCATCCAGCCGCCTCTCCTCCAGGAACGGAACCACCGTCTCGTACTGCTTGGCCAGGGCCGTGGCGAAATACCATGCCCGCATCATGTTGACATAGTACTCCTCCGAACGGATTGCCGCCACCCACTCGGGGTACTCCGGCCGGGACACCTCATCCAGATAGAAGCGCATCAGCATCCCTATTCCGAAGCGGACAGTGTAGGTCTCCGTGGAGGAAATCCAACGCCGGATAGGCTCCAGAAGCTTGTCTGTGTGTCTGGCGAACACTTTCGGGGCCATCATGTCGCAGGTGGCCCAATTGTCGATGTAAGGCAGGAAGCGCTCCGTCTGCTCCAGGCATTCCCCATAGTCTTTAAACTGCTCTACGATAAAGGCATGGACATTATCTTCGTCATAGTATTTATGGGGGAGCTGTGCCAGGAATTCCCCGATTCCAGGGTCTTTCGCCCATTTTTTTGCCAGCGTGCGCACCTGCGGGGTGCGCACGCCGATGATCTTCTCCCGTGCCACGGTGGGAATCAGTTTTGCGTGGAAGTCCCTGTAGCCCTCGTCCTGCAGTTCCCATAATTCAGCTTGTATCCTATCGGCTATACGTCCTCCTGTCTGCTCTCCCATTTGCCCCTTATCCTCTCCGCCCAATCTTCCGGCCATGCATCCGCATCCTGCAGCCCGTCCTGTCCATCCTTCTGCGGATTCCGCAGAAGCTCAAACCACCTATCCAAATCCCCAGGAGCCTTCTACTCCGCCAGGCTCCCATAAAACTCCACCGCGCCGTCAATCTCGTTCTGTGTGGGATGTCCCTTCGCGATGCCCCCTATCAGCTTGAACGGCCCGAAGGTGTCAAAGCCGCGGCATCCATAGACTCCGAGCACCCTGCAGTCCCTGGCTCTGGCCTTCGCCGAAACCGAATTCGCGTATTTCCCGCTGTCATTTCCGCAAGTATACAGGAAAAATACGTCTTTCCCCTTCGGCAGAGAGTTGTCCATGAACCGCTCCGTGGCCTCATAAAATTTTCCGAAGGCCACGCCGGATGCTATGCCAATCCTGTCATAGGCGCTCAAATCCATTGCAGCAGCTTCCTCCACTGTCGCTGTCCGGATTCCATATCGCTTCGCCACCGCATCCACCAGTTTTTTGGTGTTTCCGTGATGGGTGGACTCATAGATGAGAATCGTTTTCATTTCATGCCTCCTTTTGGCTTCATCAGGTTCCTTTTCTATCGATATCCCGCCTTCTTCATCTCCATGCCGAAAGCCTTCTTCGACAGGTTCGCACGTCTGGCGGCTTCGTCCGCTTTCAGGAGGCCGTCATTGACCAGGGCGCACAGGGTCTTGAGGGTCCCCAGCCGCTCGCCCTGTTCGATGCCCTGCTTTCGTCCCTGTTTCCTGCCTACCTTTACGCCCTTTTCCATTTCATGCTTTTTGATGTCCTCCAAAGCTTTGCACATGTCTGTCTCCTCCTCCCCATTGTCCTGGTTCCATTCATACTGTAGACGGCTCCTGATGTCCCCGATGTTCGTGAACACGTCGATCACATCCACCGCGCTCCTGGGTATCCTGGCGAAGTATTCCCGGTTCTCCAGGATATACTGCTCATACTGCTTCCTGGAGGATGTGCATTTCAGTATCCCCAGCACGTACTTCAGGTCGGAGCCCATCCTCCTCAGGTCTTCGTCCGGTATGAACCGCATGGGGATCATGGCCGTCCGGTAGTCCCCCACCAGCCTGCGGAGCCTACGGGGCATCGGCGACATGTCCCGCATCATGCCCTTCAGGGTTTTGGGCCCTTTCCACTCCTTCTTCCCCCAATACAGCATCAGGTCCACCACAGGCTCCAGCACGTCGCCCTTGCGGAAGCGGTATTTGAAGTCGTCCTCCGGCCCGTATCCCGCGCCGCTTTCCTCGTTCCCCTCCCGTATGGCCTCTATCTCCCTTCCATAGGTCAGGCAGTCCATCTCCATCAGACGCCAGGGATAGGTCAGGTTCACGGTCTGCTGGTTCTCTATTCCCAACAGGAAGCGCACGCCCCAGGCCCTGGCCTCCCCCAGGTAGTCCCTCTCCCGGAACGTCAGCCTCCCCTTCCTGTCCCGCGTCGGCAGGAACCCGTCCCGCTGACGGCACTCCCAGTCCACCGGCAGCTCCTCCCTCAGATAGTATTCCAGTACCGAGCGTATCCTGTCCGGGCGCTTCATGTACACCCTCAGCACATTGTTTGGTCCCCCCATGGCCTTCCTTTCCGCAGGGGGCGCGGATGACGGTACAGCGCCGGAGGGCCCTCCTCTGCCGGAGCCCGCTCCCTTCCCCTGCCTATGTCGAATCGTTGGTCTTAAGCAGGGTGTTCTGAATGATAGAATGTCAGAAATTATAGTCCCGCGCTGCCTGGCGCGGCCCGAATGTCCTGCTTGCCGAATCTGTCCGGAGCCGTCTGCGCTCCATTGAATGGATTCAGTATAGCACAATGCCTTCTTCGTGGCAAGTTGAAATTTTATGAATCCGAAATTTCAGATTTCCAGGCAGAAAACATTGACAAACCGCCGAATCAGCGGTATGCTTTTCCATACAGGAAGCAAAGGCTGTGAAGAGAAGAGTAAGCGGTTAGATAGGTCACAGAGAGCCTGAGGGGTGAGAACAGGCACGGAAGGAACCGCCGAACATGGTCTCGGAGCCGCGCACCGAAGCCCCCGGGCCAAGGCTGCGACGGGCGCACCCGTTACAGTGCCAGGCTATCGATGAGTCATTTCTCGTCTGCAGCCGATGAGGCCCAAGTCGTGAGGCATGGGCGAATTTAGGGTGGTAACACGAAGCTCAGGCCTTAAGCTCTCGTCCCTGAAAAAGAAATTTTTCAGAGAGGAGGGCTTTTTTCATGGAGAAAATGATGTGAGGACAAAAGGACGAAATTTTCATCGGAATGCTCTTCTTCCATGGAATGCTCTTCTTCCATGGAATGCTCTTTTTCCATGACATGTAGTATAAATTCAGAAACGAGGTAAGGAAAATGGGAAAGAATATATTGATTGGCGGGGCATGGCCCTATGCAAACGGCTCCCTGCATATCGGACATATCGCGGGGCTGCTGCCCGGGGACGTATTGGCCAGATACCACAGGGCGGCGGGGGACAATGTGTACTTCGTGTCCGGAAGCGACTGCCACGGGACGCCCGTGACCATCCGGGCAAAACAGGAGAACAGGACGCCCCGGGAAATCAGCGATTTCTATCATGGGGAATTTACGGATTGCTTTCAGAGGCTGGGCTTCAGCTATGATGTGTATACGAAGACCTCCTCTGCGGAGCACAGGAGCTTTGTGACGGAATTCCACAGAAAACTGTACGATAGTGAGTATGTCTACGAAAAGGAAGCCCCACAGGCCTATTGCCAGGACTGCGGCTCTTTTCTGGCAGACCGCTTCGTGCTTGGGAAATGTCCTCGGTGCGGGAAGGAGGCCAGGGGCGATCAGTGCGATGCCTGCGGCACGGTGCTGGAACCGGAGGCCCTTGTGAATCCGGTCTGCGCGTCCTGCGGGAAGCCCGTGGGCTTCCGGAAAGCGAAGCATCTCTATATCGCCATCTCCCGTTTGGAGAGGCAGCTCCAGGCCCTGGTGGACGCACATCCCGAATGGCGGAAAAATGCCGCCGCCTTTACGAACAGATATATCCGGGAAGGCCTGCAGGACCGGGCCCTGACCAGAGACCTGGAATGGGGGATACCGGTCCCCAGAGAGGGCTATGAGGGCAAGACCATCTATATCTGGGCGGAGAACGTGCTGGGGTATCTGTCCGCCAGCAGGACAGCCGCGGAAAACCGGGGCGCGGACTTTGGGGCGCTCTGGGGCGATGACGCCATCCATTATTATGTCCACGGAAAGGACAACATCCCCTTCCACACCATTATCCTGCCTGCCCTTCTGCTGGGCAGCGGCGGGGGATGGCATCTGCCGGACAGAATCGTGTCCAGCGAGTACCAGACCCTGGAGGGGCGGAAAATCTCCACCAGCCAGAACTATGCCATTTGGGTGAAAGACCTGCTGGCGCGCTACGAAGCCGACTCCATCCGCTATTTCTTCCTGGCAAACGGCCCGGAGAAGAAGGACGCGGATTTCTCCTGGCGGGAATTCGTCCACAGCCACAACGGGGAGCTGCTCGGGGGCTACGGAAATTTCGTGAACCGCTCTCTGGCGTTCATTGAGAAGTACCTGGACGGCGCCGTGCCGGAGGGAGCGGCTGATCCTGAGATCGACAGGCAGATTGGGGAGCTGTATGCGTCAGTGGGCAGGCTGATTGAGAAAGGCTCTTTCAAGGATGCCCTGGAGCGGATATTCGATTTCGTCAGGAGCGCCAACAAATTCTTCGATGCCCGGCAGCCCTGGATTGCCAGGACTGCCGACAGGAAGGCCTGCGAGGACACCCTCTACCAATGCGTGCAGATTGTCGGGAACCTGGCCGTGCTGCTGGCTCCTTTCCTTCCCTTCTCCTCGGAGAAGGTCCGCGGATGGTTAGGGGTGACAAACCGCTGGGAAAAGCAGTCCGTACCGGCCGGCCATCGGCTTCCGGAAGTAGAAATCCTGTTCCGGAGAATCGATAAGGCGGCGATTGAGGAAGAGACGGAGAAGCTTAGAGCACTCTTGTAGAGCGGGGTTGTTTCGCGGCAGAACCGCTTTGCCCGCTTCCAGGCAGTCCGCCGCAGGCATTTCATCGCTCCGCGCAGCAAGGGCTGCCATACCACAACAAAAAGAACCCCCGGAAGCAGCTCGAACGCTTCCGGAGGTTCTTCTTTTGTGATATACGGTTCCGCGTCAATATCCCTTCCATCCCCTGTGCTAATCGGAACGGCCTTTTATCCCACGGGATTTCCGCACAGTATCTCCACCGTCATCTGCCCTCCTGCCGCTTCCGGATCCGGAAATAGCACAGCCGCACGTCCCCGGTGAGCTCTATCCGGATTTCCACAGCCCTGCCCTCCTTCCCCTCCAGGGCGTCCCTGTCCAGGGGCAGGCACACGTCCGCATAGATGGGCTTCCACCCGGCCCTGCGCTCTTCGGCCTCCCTGCGGGCCCTCTCGTCCATAGGAGGAAAGCCCCCGCGCTCATAGGTGGCGGTGTCGCCCTCCCAATGAGCCGCCTGGCCGCCGTCCACGAAGACCCTGGCGCTGCAGCCCTTCTCGCTCTTCAGGTGCAGCACGATCTCCGACGCCTCCCTGTCGATCAGGCAGTCCCTGTAGCACAGCGCCGCCTTCCCGGAAGCATCCTTCACCGCTGCCGCCGTGAAGCCGAAATGCCCTTCCGTCAGGATGATGTTCTCATAGCCGTCATAATGGTCTGCCGCAGTCTTTTCTGCGGTATCCCGTTTCCCAGTCTTCTCCCCGGGCAGATCCGCCCAGGCGGACAAGGCCTCCTCTGCGCTGGACGGCCCCGCGAATATGCGATACCGGCCCTCCTCCACCATGAGCTTCCTGCCGACCACATCGTAGAACCGGAATTCCTCTCTGTTCACGGTCAGCTCTACCCTGCGGCTCTCCCCGGGTTTCATCCCCTTCAGGCGCCTGAATCCCAAGAGCTGGCGCAGAGGCTTCTTCACCCGGGAAGCCGGGGCGATACCGTAGACCTGGGCCACCTCATCTCCCGCGCAGTCTCCCGTATTCTCCACCCGGAACGCGACCCGCAGGTTCCCGCCATCCGTTACCGCTACCTTCAGATCCGAATAGGAGAACCGCGCATAGCTCAGTCCATATCCGAAGGGATACAGCGCCTCCCCCTCAAAATACCGATAAGTGCGCCCTCCCTTTATGATGTCGTAATCATCGATGTCCGGCAACTGCCAGTCCCCCTGATACCAGGTCATGTTCAGCCGCCCCGCCGGGTTGCTGCGCCCGAACAGCGTCTCCGCCATGGCCGCGCCCATGTCCTGGGCCCCGGTAGCGCTCCAGACAATCGCGGGCAGCTTCTCCCCGGCCCATCCGATCGCATAGGGATAATTGGAGAACAGCACCATCACCACCTTCCGGTTGGCCTCGTACACCGCCTCCATCAGCCGCCTCTGGGCCGGAGGCAGCTCTATGGTGCCCCTGTCCACCTCCTCCTTGGCGTTGATCATGGAATTGCACCCAAGGGCCAGCACCACGGCCTCCTTCCCCTTTGCCAGCTCCACCGCCGCTGCCTGTCCGTCCTTCACCACTTCCATCCGGAAGGGGGTTCCCTCCCCGGGCTTCATGGACCACAGACCTCCGTCCTCACAGACCTGCACCGGCGAGCCGAAACGGTTGGTCAGGATTACACTCCCGTCTTCCCGCTCCTCCACATGGAAGATCTCCATGACGAACCAGTTCAGGGTATTGTCCTTCTCCGCCCCGATCCGCCCGGGCGGCTCCATGGCTTCCCCGCTGCCCGGCTTCTGGTACAGCCTGGTGTTCATGTACTTTCCCGTCCGGACGCAGCGGAAGGTATGGCTCCCCTCCCCCCAGTCCTCGTGGAGGAATACGTCAGGGCGTTCACTTATGCACAGCGTGCCGTCCTCCGCCACGGCGATCCCCCCTCCTCCCAGTCGGAAGACCACATGGTCCAGGCCGTCCTCAAAGGAGACCGCTTTCCCCGATACCTCCTGCATCCCCTCCAGAAGCGTCCTGGCAAAAGGCGGCGTGCCACCGTACCAGTCCGGATACCAGGCGTTCCCCAGGGGGCCAATCACCGCCAGACGCTCCGCCTCCTCAGGGGCAAGGGGCAGCATGCCGCCCTCATTTTTCAGCAGCACCACGGCCTCCCTGGACACCTGACGGCACACGGCCCTATTCTCCCGGCTGTCCAGATCCGCCTCCGTCACCCGGTCGTAAATGTTCACGGGCTCCCTGTCGTAGATGCCCAGGCGCAGCCTGGTGCGGAAGGTATTGCGCAGGGCCTGGTCGATCTCTTCCTCCGTCAGCAGGCCCAGCTCCCAGGCCTCCCTGGCGGCCCTCTCCACCATGGCCGGATTGTCGGACATGGCATCCACCCCGGCCTTCACCGCCCCGGCGATGGCCTCCGCGTCCGTGCCGTAATAGTGGTGCAGGGCCGTCAGTAAGGCCATGGCCCCGCCGTCGCACACCGCGTGCTTCAGCCCGTACTCCTCCTTTAAAATGTGCCGCACCTCGGGATTGAGCATCCCGGGGACGCCGTTGATGGCATTGTAGGCCGTCATCACCGCCTCCGCCCGGCCTTTCTCTATGACCCGCCGGAAAGGCTCCAGGTACAGCTCATACCGGTTCCTGGGGTCTATGGAAGCGTTCTTCCACCCTCTGCCCGCCTCCGTATTGTTCCCGTAGAAATGCTTCAGGGTAGCCGCCACCCGCAGATACCGGCCGTCATCCCCCTGCATGCCCTGTACATAGGCGGAGGCCATCTCCCCGGTGAGCAGCGGGTCCTCCCCGTAGCCCTCCTCCGTCCGGCCCCATCTGGGGTCCCGCTCCAGGTCCACCGTGGGCGCCCAGCGGCTTAAGCCCCTGTCCGGGTGGCGGTGGTAGATTACCCTGACCTCCTTCCCCGTCACCGCCCCGGCCTGCTTTATCAGCGCGGGGTCCCAGGTGGCGCTCATGCCGATGGGCTGCACGAAGGAAGTGGTGGGCTCCGGCTCCTTCAAATCGTTCTGGTCATTCCTGGCCTCCACCCCGTGGGCCGCCTCCCCGCCCAGGGACATGGCGGGAATCCCCAGCCGCTCTATGGGCTTCATCCCCGATGCCAGGCACGCAAACTTCTCCTCAATGGTCATCTCGGCCATAAGCCAGTCCAGGCGCTCCTCCATGGGCAGGGCGCTGTCCCAGAATGGTGTGTTCCTGTTTTCCATTTCTGCAATCTCCTCTCTTCCGCAATCATACTCCGCCGGGCCCGCTTTATACAATATCTCTTTGTACAATACTCCTTTGCAAAAAGCCTTTTTTATACAATGCCTGTTTATACAATGTTTCTTTGTACAATGCTTCCTTGTACAATGCCTCCTTGCCCGGGCTATGGTTCCTGCCAATCCTGCCAATCTGTCTGTAAAAGAAAGGGACTGATATCAGTCCAATATCAGTCCCTTCCGTACCATGCCTGACGCGCAGGCATTCTCTTCTGTTAGTTTACCTTGGTGGCCAGGAACTCGGTCATCATCTGGTTGGTCTCCTCCAGGCCGTTGGCCTCCAGCTCGGCGATCATGGCATCCCAGTTGGCGTCAAAGGAAGACTCGGGCTCCGTTACGCATTTCACCAGGCCGGGGAACGCGATCTCGTCCAGGATGGTCACATTGTTGCTCAGCTCCTGAGGAATGGCGTAAGCCCACAGCGGGGAATAAGGAGGGGTCTCGAACTCGTCGGGCTGAGGGAAGATATCGATCAGCATCTCCACGCCCCACGCCTCGCAGGCGGCCTTCTCTTCCTCATTGTACTCCGCAATCACGGACTCCCTGCTGCTGGGCGTCATGTAATCGCCGTTGTCGTCCAGGACGCCGTCGCCATAGATCGGGAATCCGGTATAGTTGCCGATTCCTGTGGTCTTGCTGTAGTCGGGATCGGACTGGGCCTTGGCGATCTCCTCCGGTGTGCGGTAGCGCTTTCCGTTCTCATCCAGGAAATAGTGCTCGCCCTCGATACCCCATCTGTAGAGGATCGCGCCCTCGTCGGAGCACAGGTAATCCAGGAACTGGATGGCGCGCACGGGATCCTCGCAGCTCTTGGTGATGGCAAGACCGTATCCGACCTGCAGGCCCTGGTACATCAATGTAGGCGCTTTGTCATCCGCGTTCATGGTCACAGGCAGGCCGCAGTAGGTCTTGTCAAGCTTGTTCTCCGCCTTCAGAGCGGCATGGGCCTGCAGATAATGCCAGTTCGCATCCGTGATGGCCACGACCCGTCCGCTGGCCAGCTTCGCGATATAGTCGTCGTCTGTCTGGGTGGCGAAGTTGGGATCCAGGATGCCCTCGTCATACATGCGGCTGAGCCATCTGAAATACTCCTTCTCGTCATCGCTGGAATGCTTATAGGTGCAGTTGTAGTTCTCGTCGATGAGCCACTGGCCGTTGTCCGGCGCCGCGTCTGCGATGAAGCCCGCAGGGTTGCCCAGGGTGATCATCCAGTGCCAGTCGGAAGCGCTCATGGTGATGCCGATGGTCTCCAGTCCGTCCTCCGTGGTGGGATGGGCCTCCAGGTAGCTCTTGATCATGGCCTCGTACTCCGCCAGCGTGGTGGGATACTTATAATCGTTCTCCTTCAGGACCGCGTACTGTATCTGGCAGGTTCCGCCTGTGCTGAAGATCTGGCCCCTGACGCCCGCATAGGAAAGCTGATAGATGCCCTCGTCCCCGGAGCCCCATTTCAGCTTCTCGAACTCGTCTCCGTACATCTTCTTGATGTTGGGGCCGTACTGCTCAATCAGGTCCGTCATGTCAACCAGCGCCCCCGCCTCATACAGGTTCGTCACGGACGCCTTGGAGTAGATCAGGTCCGGATAATTGTCCTCGGCGATCATCAGCGAAATGTCCTCGCTGGGATCTCCGGTGCTGGACACGGGATAGCTGACCTCCAGAGTCACGCCTGTGGCCTCTGTGATGGCCGCGCCTACCGCGGTCTCGCTCCAGTTGCCGTTCTTGCCGTCGGCATTGTAGTACTTGAAGGTGATGGGATCCTTGCTGGCCTCAGCCTGGGAGCCGCCCGCTTCGTCTCCGCCCTCCGCCTCGTCACCGCCGGCTTCCTCTCCGCCTGCCGCGTCATCCCCGGCCGCATCGCCGCCGGTGCTCTCCTCCTGGGCGTCTCCGCCCCCCTGGGAGCTTCCGGACGACCCCTCGTCGCCGCCACAGCCGGTGAGCATGCCCGTAAGCATGGCGCCCGCCGTCAGCAGAGCCAAAATCTTTTTCATCTTCATTTTGAAATCCTCCTTATATATTAATTTTGATGAAATTCTTCCTTAGTTCCATGTGCGCTCAGTTCTTCACAGCGCCCAGCGTCATGCCGCCCACGAAATACTTCTGCACGAAGGGGTACACCACGATGATGGGAACCGTAGCCACAACGGTGACGGCCATACGGATGGCCATGGGGGTCACGGCCTGGGTGGCGTTGGTGGTGGTATGGGTATCCAGCTGCATGGTAGCCTGGGACATAATCTCATACAGCTTATACTGCAGGGTGGGCAGCTCCTTTGCGTACAGATAGGTATCCATGAAGGAGTTCCACTGGCCCACGGCGTAGTACAGGGCGATGGTGGCGATGACCGGCGTACACAGGGGCATGACCACCTTGTACCAGATCTGGAAATCGTTGGCGCCGTCCAACTGGGCGGCCTCCTGCAGGGCAGGCGGCAAACCGTCTATAAAAGAACGGACAAGTATCATATTGTATACCCATATCAGGCCCGGGATGATATACACCAGGAAATTGTTCCCCAGCTTCAGCGTCCGCATGATCAGCAGGTACTCAGGAATCATGCCGCCGCCCACATACATGGTGATGACGAACAGCAGCGTGAAGGTCTTATGGAACACGAAGTCCCTGCGGCTCAAGGTGTAAGCCAGCATGGCCGTACAGATCACGCCCGCCGCCGTGCCGATCACGGTCTTGGCAATGGACATGAGCAGGGGCTGCAGGATGCCACCCTCCTCGAACACGTATTTATAGTTGGTCAGCGTGAACTTCCGGGGAAAGATGAAGCTCACGTTCTTTATGGTATCCGTGGCGTCGTTCAGCGATATGGCCAGCACGTTCAGGAACGGATACAGGGTAATCACCAGAAGAAACAAAAACACAACTACCAGAAAATAATCGAACCAGGTCTTATGTAAATTTTTCATCTCGCCACCCCCTTATACCAGCTTATCTTCGCCTACCAGACCGGCAATCTTATTGGCGATCAGCAGGAGCGTCACGCCCACAGCCGACTGGAACACGCCCAGCGCCGTACCAAGGCCGTAATCGCTGCTCTTGATGCCTCGTGTATAGGAGAACCAGGAGAGCACCATGGTGTGGTCCTGCACCAGTGCGTTGCTCAGGAGCATCTGCCGCTCCATGCCTACGTTCAGCGCGCCGCCGATGCTCATGATCAGCAGGACGATGATGGTGGGCCGGATGCCGGGCAGGGTGATGTGCCAAATCCTCTGGAAGCGGTTAGCCCCGTCTATCTGGGCCGCCTCGTACAGCCCCTGGTCGATGCCGGCCATGGAGGAAAGGTAGATGATGGCGTTCCAGCCCATCTCCTTCCAGCAGTCGATGACGACGATGATCAGCCAGATCAGCGGGGAGTTGGTGCTCATCAGGTGCAGGTTCGTCCCTGCCAGAGAGTCGAGGACGCCGCCGTCGTTGAATATGTTCTTCGCCAGGCTGGCGATGATGACCCAGGATACGAAATGGGGCAGATAGGAAATGGTCTGGGTGACCTTCTTGAAACGGGTGAACGCCAGCTCATTGAGCAGCACCGCGAAGGCGATGGCAACCACTGTGCCAACGGCGATCTGCAGGACGCTTATCCCTAAGGTGTTGATCATGGTCTGTGCGAACAATCTGTCCTGGAAAGCCTTGATGAAATTCTGGAACCCCGCGAAGGGCCTCTGCCAGATGGGCGTGGCGAAGGTGGCGGGCTTCACCTCCTGGAACGCCATGGTCCATCCCCACAGCGGAATATACTTGAAAATAATGAGCCAGATGACGAAGGGCAGGGACATCATGATCAGATATCTCTGCTTCCACAGCAGATAGGGTGTGATCCGCTGCTTTTTCTTGATTTCTTTTGGGCCTTTACCAGCCATACCTTTTCCTCCTTACCTTGTTTGTTTTCCGCGCTTAAATGTGCGCATAAACCATTATAACAGCAACTCAAACGTTTTACAGTTGCTGTCTCTTATACACATCTGACGCTGCCGACGAAGAGACTCGTGTAG
>CAMQOJ010000006.1 GCA_947003375.1 uncultured Lachnospiraceae bacterium | reverse complement strand
CGGTATAAATCAGCTCTTTCATGTGAAGTACGACGATTTTTGTTTTAGCACTCATCCCTATTTCCCCTTGCATTTTATCTTGTCAGATTTTCTTTATAATAGATATGTGGGAAAACGGGGAATTATTCCCCATAAAAATCATTGACAACCGACGGGCTGGTTGTTATGATAGAGCGTAGGACAAGGGCGTTCTCAGCGTAGGAGGACTGCCCTTTTTGGCTTTTTTCGAGGACGGTAAAGTCGCGAGGCGCACGAGAGCAAACTTCATGAGAGCACTATCGAATGAAATTTGGCTCTCCCAAGTGGGCGCCGAAGTGATTTTGCTCAATTGCCGTAAGCGGCAATTTTAGTGCCGTCGCGCAGCGACTTAATGTAGGAGGTTTTGGTTTATGAAAGATTACACAAGGGACGACATCGTGAGGCTGGTGGAGGAAGAGGATGTGGAGTTCATCCGCCTGCAGTTCACGGACATGTTCGGCCATCTGAAGAACATCGCCATCACGGCCAAGCAGCTGGAAAAGGCCCTGGACAACAGGTGCATGTTCGATGGCTCCGCCATTGACGGTTTTGTGGGAATCGAGGAGTCGGACATGTACCTGCATCCGGATCTCTCCACCCTGGAGATATTTCCCTGGCGGCCCCAGCAGGGCAAGGTGGCCCGGATGATATGCGACATCTACCGGCCGGACGGCACGGCTTTCGAGGGCGACCCCAGACAGGTGCTGAAGCGGGCCATCAGCCAAGCCCGAGACATGGGCTATACCTTCGAGGTAGGTCCGGAGTGCGAATTCTTCCTCTTCGACACGGACGAGAACGCCATGCCCACCACGAATACCCACGAGCAGGCGGGCTATTTCGACATCGGCCCCCTGGACGGCGGGGAGAACGCCAGGCGGGAGATTGTCATGACCCTGGAGGACATGGGGCTGATCATCGAGGCCTCCCACCATGAAATCGCGCCTGCCCAGCATGAAATCGACCTGCGCTATGACGAGGCGCTGGCCGTGGCCGACAACATCATGACATTCAAGCTGGCCGTGCGCACCATCGCCAAGCGCCACGGACTCCACGCTACTTTCATGCCCAAGCCCAAGTTCGGGGTGAACGGCTCCGGCATGCACATCAACATGTCCCTGCACAGGGACGGCAGGAACCTCTTCGAGGACGTCAGCGACGCAAACGGGCTGAGCAAAGAGGCCTACTATTTCATGGGGGGCATCATGCGCCATGTCAAGGGCATGGCGGCCGTCACCAATCAGCTGGTGAACTCCTACAAGCGGCTGGTGCCTGGGTATGACGCGCCGGTCTACATCGCCTGGAGCACCAGAAACCGCAGCCCTCTGATCCGCATCCCCGCCGAGCGGGGCGGCAGCACCAGGATAGAGCTGCGCAGCCCGGACTCCGCCGCCAATCCCTATCTGACGCTGGCGGTGTGCCTGCAGGCCGGGCTGGACGGCATCTCGAACCGCATCGGGCCGCCGAAGAGCGTGGACTGCAACATCTATGCCATGACGGAGGCACAGAGGCATGACCTGGGCATAGAGAGCCTGCCGGGGACGCTGATAGAGGCCGTGGAGGAGCTGAAGAAGGACAGGTTCATCCTGGACGTTCTGGGCCCCCATGTGGCGGAGAAGTACATCGCCGCCAAGGAGCGGGAGTGGCAGCAGTACCGGGCCCATGTGTCGGAATGGGAGATTCAGGAGTATCTGTATCGCTTTTAGCACGCAAAGATTTTCTGAGCGGCGGGGGGAGGTGAGGGCGCTTGACGAACATAATCGTGGCATTGCCCAGGCAGGAGGATGCGAAGGGCATCAAGAACGTGCTGGTGCGGGCCGGGTTTCGGGTGGCAGGCGTCTGTACCACCGGGGCCCAGGTCATGAGCCAGACGGACGGGCTGGGGAACGGCATCGTCATCTGCAGCTACAAGCTGGCGGATATGGTGTATTCCCAACTGCGGGAATGCCTGCCGAAGGGGTTCGAGATGTTGCTGATGGCCTCGGACAGACTGCTGCGCCAGTGCAGCGGGGAGGGCATCGTCTGCCTGTCCATGCCCCTTAAGGCCAACGACCTGGTGAGCACCGTGGGGATGATGGAGGAGGGCATCGTCCGCCGCAGGCGTAAAGCGCGGCTGGCCCCTAAAGTGCGGAGCGCCCAGGAGGAGGCGCTGCTGAAGGAGGCCAAGGAAATCCTGATGGTCAGGAACCACCTGACAGAGGAGGAGGCCCATAAGTACCTGCAGAAATGTAGCATGGACAGCGGGACGAACCTGGTTGAGACGGCGGCTATGGTGCTGGCCATGACGAAAGCGTAAAAGCGTGAGAAGAAGTTCTAGGCGGCCAAAGTACGTCCGCCAAGAACTTCTAGGCTCGGCTTGCGAACAAGTTCGCTTTGCTCGCCGGTTCTCACGCGGAAGAATGCCCAAAGTGCGGGCATTCTTCCAGACTTGCACCTATATATTGTGTTTTGGGAAGGAGATGGAGATATTTGTGAGATTTACGAAAATGCAGGGCTGCGGGAATGACTACATATATGTAAATGGATTTGAGGAGCACATTCCAGATTCCGAGAAGCCGGAGCTGGCAAGGAGGCTCAGCGACAGACATTTCGGCATTGGGAGCGATGGGCTGATTTTCATCAACCCGGCACAGGAAGCCGATTTCGAGATGGAGATGTACAATGCGGACGGCTCCCGGTCGGAGATGTGCGGTAACGGCATCCGCTGTGTGGGGAAGTTCGTCTACGACAAGGGCCTTACGGACAAAAGGCATATCAGCGTGGTCAGCGCGGGACAGGTGAAATTCCTGGATCTCACCGTGGAGGAAGACGGCAGCCATGGCGGCAGGGGAGGGGTGTCCCGGGTGCGGGTGAACATGGGCAGCCCCATCCTGGATTCGGCCCTGATTCCGGTGGACGCTGTCGGGGACAGAGTGGTGGACGAGCCTATTTCCGTGGGCGGCATGGGATACCGCATGACCTGTGTGTCCATGGGGAATCCCCACGCGGTGGTCTTCGCCCGGGACGTGGCCGGGATGCCTCTGGAGCAGATAGGCCCGCTGTTCGAGAACCACAGAAGGTTCCCCAACCGGACCAACACGGAGTTCGTGGAGATCCTGGACAGAAAGAGCTGTTTCATGCGGGTCTGGGAGCGAGGCAGCGGCGAGACCTTCGCCTGCGGCACAGGCTGCTGTGCCGTGGCCGTGGCAGGGGTATTAAATGACTTGACAGACAGTGACGTAACGGTTAAGCTGTTAGGAGGCGAACTGTTCATCGAATGGGACAGAGAGGCGAACCTGGTCTACATGACAGGGCCTGCCGTAACTGTCTTTGAAGGAAGTGTGTAAAGGGGAGAAGAAATGGTAAAGATAAATGACAATTATTCAAAGCTTCCGGGCAGCTACCTGTTTTCCACGATAGGAAAGAAGGTGCGGGAATACAGCGGGTTGCATCCGGATAAGAAGATTATCCGCCTGGGGATAGGGGACGTGACCCTGCCGCTAGCGCCGGCCATCATCGATTCCCTGCACAGCGCCGTGGACGAAATGGGAAAGGCCGAGACCTTCAAGGGCTATGCTCCGGACTTAGGGTACGAGTTCCTGCGGGAGGCCATTGCGGAAAATGACTACAGATTACGGGGCTGCCAGATTGCTGCGGACGAAATCTTCGTCTCCGACGGGGCGAAATGCGACTCCGGCAATATCCAGGAAATCTTCAGCACGGACAGCTGCATCGCAGTGTGCGACCCCGTGTACCCGGTGTACGTGGACTCCAACGTCATGGCCGGGAGGACGGGGGACTACGATTCCGACATGGGCACATGGAGCGATGTGATCTACATGCCCTGTACCGCGGACAATGGCTTTCTGCCCGCGCTGCCGAAGGAGACGCCGGATCTGATCTACCTGTGCTTCCCCAATAATCCCACCGGCGCCGCGGTGACGAAGGCGCGGCTCCAGGAATGGGTGGACTATGCCCTGAAGGTGGGGGCCGTAATCCTCTACGACGCGGCCTATGAGGCATACATTACACAAGACGACGTGCCCCACAGCATCTACGAGTGCCAGGGGGCGAGAGGTTGCGCCATTGAGCTGCGCTCCTTCTCCAAGAATGCCGGATTCACGGGATTGCGCCTGGGATTTACCGTAGTGCCGAAGGAACTGGAATGCGGCGGGGCTTTGCTCCATTCCCTGTGGGCCAGGAGGCACGGCACAAAGTACAACGGCGCGCCCTATATCGTGCAGCGGGCCGGGGAGGCGGTGTATTCTGAGGCCGGAAAGGCACAGCTTGCGGAGCAGATTGCCTATTACCGGAAGAATGCGGATTACATCTACAATGGCCTGAAGGAAGCGGGATACACCGTGTCCGGCGGGGTAAATTCCCCCTATGTCTGGCTGAAGACCCCGGAGGGCATGACCAGCTGGGCGTTCTTCGACCATCTGCTGGAGCGGGCCAATGTAGTGGGGACGCCAGGTTCAGGCTTCGGCCCCAGCGGCGAAGGATATTTTCGGCTGACGGCTTTCGGCAGCTATGAGAATACTGTGGAAGCGGTGGACAGGATAAAGGCATTGTGAGATTGACAACAGCCAGGGCGATGAGGAGGAATTTGGCGATATGACGGAAAAAGGACGGAAAACCATGTGGATATTGACAGGAGGCATGATGGCGCTGTTGCTCCTGGTTATGTTCGTCACCCATCGGTCGATTCCGTTCATGATGGACGACATCTGGTATTCCACTATGCTGTCAGATGATACGCCGATTGCTTCTGTATCAGATATCATGAAAAGCCAGGTATGGCACTATAATAACTGGGGCGGCAGGAGCATGACCCACGGCATTCTGCAGCTGACGCTGCTGGCCGGAGAGTTGGCGGCGGATGTGCTGAACATTGTGTTCACGCTGCTGTTGGGGTGGACGATCTGCCTTGTGTCAGAATACCGCAGATTTCCCGCATTCTTTGCGGGCATCAGCATGGTATTGGGCCTGAACGCCAACTGGCGCATGAGCATGTTCTGGCAGGCGGGGGCGGCAAATTATCTGTATATCACGGTGTTCATACTCCTGTTCGTCTGGTGCTATCTAAGAGAACTGCCTGACGAGGGCAGCTTCTGGCCAGGCCCCGTGAAGCGGGGAAAGAGCAAAAAGCCTTCCCCTGTCGGCTGTGACAGAGAAGCCGGCGTTAATAACGGCGAGAATCCCGGCAATCCTGCGGCCCAAAGGTCTGCCAGCAGCAAAATTGAAGCGATGTCCCAGAAACAGCTGTCTGGAATCACGCTGTGGATTGTCCCCCTGGGAATTCTGGCGGGCTGGAGCAACGAGAACATGGGCCCGGCGGTATGGGTGCTGAGCCTGGTGGTCATCTTTCTGGGATTACGGGAAGGTCGTGGGCTGAAGCCGTGGATGGCGCTGGGCAACCTGGCCTGTCTGGCGGGCAGCATTCTGTGCATCGCAGCGCCTGGCAACTTTGTGCGCAGCGCACAGATAGAGGCGGAGCAGTATGGAACTCTGTGGAAACTTTTTTTGAGGAGTTATGCGGAGGGCAAGGGAGCTATGGAATACCTTTTCCCCGTGTTGCTGGTGCTGGGGGCTCTGCTGTTCGTCAGCAAATGCGTCCTGAAGCAGGATACAGGCAGGCGTACTATCCTGGTGCTTTTCTGCGCCCTGCTTTCTTGGGGGGCGTTCTTCCTTTCGCCCCATTATCCGGACAGGGCCTCCTTTGGAACGTTGGTGCTGTGCGTCTGTGCCATCCTGTCTCTGACGAGGAGGATACTGCGGGAGAGGCAAAATCTGACATGGCCCCTGTGGTACGGTGCGGCATTCATAAGCCTGAGAGGAATGTATTTCTGCGGCGAATATCTGGCAATCCTTTGGGGATGGATTTGATGGCTTTCCGTGGATTGCCGAAAAAATGCTTGCAAACCGCAAAAAAGTGTGGTAGCATAACGACATATCAAAAAATGCCATGAAGGAGACTCTTTTCGGGAAAGGCAACAGGAAGGCGGCGTCACCGACTGAAAGCGCTGCCGGCGGGAACCGTTACAGGGAACACTCCGGAGCAGGCTGTCTGAACGTCAGGGCGCCGATTCCCCTATGCTAGGGCAGCACGTAGTCGCACGCGTTAAGTGCAAGAGCGGAATGGCTGGGTACGCCTTTGATGGAAGGCGCGGCTGTTCAAAGCGGGTGGTACCGCGGATAATCGATGTACACGGATTATTCGTCCCGGATGCAGGAAACTGTGTCCGGGGCTTTTTTTCGTTCCGAGAACGGATCATGGGGCAAAAGCAGGATGCCGCGGTCCGGGAGAGCTGAGCGGAGGAAAGGGCTCAGATCGGCAGGAGACGGGGAGGGGCCCCGGGCAAGTCGCACGAGACGCCGTGGAGGCGTCCGGAGAGCCAGGGAAAGGAGCCATTATGACAGACAGGAACTGTTACAGAGACATTACGGTTGGAGAGATAGGAGAGCGGCACATCGGACAGACCATCCGTGTGGCCGGATGGATCGAGAACATCCGCGACCACGGCGGCGTGTCCTTCATCGACCTGCGGGATATGTACGGCGTGCTCCAGGTGGTGATTCGCAGGCCGGGCCTTTTGAAGGGCCTGATCAAGGAGACCTGCGTCAGCATCCAGGGGCCCGTGGAGAAGCGGGATGCAGACACTTACAACCCCAAACTCCCCACCGGGACCATAGAGCTGGAGGCAAAGGAAATCACGACCCTGGGCAAGGTGTACCGCCAGCTCCCCTTTGAGGTGATGACCTCCAGGGAGACCAGGGAGGAAGTGCGCCTGATTTACCGCTATCTGGACCTGCGCAACGCAAAGGTTCGGGACAACATTTTATTCCGTTCGGAGGTGATCGCTTTTCTGAGGCAGAAGATGACCCAGATGGGCTTCGTGGAGATACAGACCCCCATCCTCAGCGCCTCGTCCCCGGAGGGGGCCAGGGACTATATTGTCCCCTCCCGTAAATACAAGGGGAAGTTCTATGCCCTGCCCCAGGCACCCCAGCAGTACAAGCAGCTGCTGATGGTGTCCGGCATCGACAGGTATTTCCAGATAGCCCCCTGCTTTCGAGACGAGGACGCCCGGGCCGACCGCTCCCCCGGCGAGTTCTACCAGCTGGACTTCGAGATGAGCTTCGCCACCCAGGAGGATGTGTTCCGGGCCGGGGAGGAAGTGCTCTCAGCGGTCTTTGAGAGATTCGCCCCGGAGGGCGCGGCGGTGACCCAGGCCCCCTACCCGGTAATCAGCTATAGACAGGCCATGGTGGAGTTCGGCACGGACAAACCGGACCTGCGCAACCCCCTGCGGATTCTGGACGTGACGGAATTCTTCCAGGCGTGCACCTTCAAGCCCTTCCTGGGCAGGACGGTGCGGGCCATCAAGGTACAGGCCGGGATGAGCAAGGGCTTCCACGAGAAGCTCCTGCAGTTCGCAGTCTCCCTAGGGATGGCGGGGCTGGGTTACCTGGAGGTGGCGGAGGATTTCTCCTATAAGGGGCCTATCGATAAGTTCATCCCGGCGGAGCGCAAAGACCTGCTGAAGGAGCTGGCAGGCCTCCGGGCCGGGGACACCATCTTCTTCATCGCGGACAAGGAGGAGCGGGCCAACTACTACGCCGGGAAGATTCGCCTGGAGCTGGGGGAGAAGCTGGGGCTCACGGAGGAGAACGCCTTCCGCTTCTGCTATGTGAACGACTTCCCCATGTATGAGCGCGACCCGGACACAAAGGAAATCGGCTTCACCCACAACCCCTTCTCCATGCCCCAGGGCGGGCTGGAGGCCCTGGAGACCAAGGATCCCCTGGACATCCTGGCCTGCCAGTACGACATCGTGTGCAACGGCGTGGAGCTCTCCAGCGGAGCCGTGCGCAACCACGACATGAACGTCATGGTGAAGGCCTTTGAGATAGCGGGATACGACGAGAAGACCCTGAAGAAGAAATTCGGTGCCCTCTATCAGGCCTTCCAGTTCGGCGCGCCGCCCCACGCGGGCATGGCGCCTGGCATCGACCGGATGCTGATGCTGCTGCGAGGAGAGGAGAACATCCGGGAGGTCATAGCCTTTCCCATGAGTGGCTCCGCTCAGGATCTGATGTGCAGCGCCCCCGGCGAGGTTACCGAGCAGCAGCTGCGGGAGGTGCACATAAAGGTGCGTGACTAATGTGAGAAGAAGTTCTAAGCCTACAAAAGACGTAGGCTAAGAACTTCTAGGATTGCAAGCGAACGAGTTCGCTTTGCAATCCGTTCTCGCATGGAAGAATACACAAGCGAAGATGCTTCGCTTGTGTATTCTTCCGGACTTGCACAGTATTATAAGGAAGAGGAGATGTTATGGCGAATATCATAAGCGATGAGACCATAGAATACGTGGGAATCCTGGCCAAGCTCTCGCTCTCCGAGGAGGAGCGGGAACAGGCGAAGAAGGACATGGGCAGGATGCTGGACTATATCGACAAGCTCAATGAGCTGGACACCACAGGGGCGGAGCCCATGTCCCATGCCTTCGCAGTGGAGAACGTGTTCCGGGAGGACGAGGTCACAGGAGGCGACGGCAGGGAAGAGATGCTGCGCAATGCCCCCGCCAGGAAGGGCGACATGTTCGCGGTGCCCAATGTCATGTCCCATTGACGGATCAAGGCAGGAAACGAGGTGGAATATGGAACTTTTAACTCTTTCAGCAGTGGAGCTGGGAGCCGCCATCCAGGCGGGAAAGGCCACGGCCATAGAGGCCATGGAGGCGGTCCTTCGCCGGATAGAGGAGAAGGAGGACGCGCTGCACTGCTACATTACCATCGATAAGGAAAAGGCCCTGGAGCGGGCTGTGGAAGCCCAGCGGCGCATCCAGGCGGGAGAGCTGGCAGGCCCCCTGGCGGGAGTCCCCATGGCCGTCAAGGACAATCTGTGCACAGCGGGGATGCCGACCACCTGCGCCTCCCGGATGCTGGGGAATTTCGTCCCCACCTATACGGCGGAGGCGCTCCGGAACCTGGAGCGGGCCGGGGCGGTGGTCATCGGCAAGACCAACATGGACGAATTCGCCATGGGCTCCACCACGGAGACCTCGGCCTATGGTGCCACCCGCAACCCAGGGAATACGGAGCATGTGCCCGGCGGCTCCTCCGGCGGCTCCGCGGCGGCAGTGGCGGCGGGGGAGTGCTTCTTCGCATTAGGTTCCGACACCGGCGGCTCCATCAGGCAGCCCGCCTCCCACTGCGGCGTGGTGGGCATGAAGCCCACCTACGGCACCGTGTCCCGTTTTGGCCTAGTGGCCTACGGCTCCTCCCTGGATCAGATAGGGCCACTGGGCCGGACGGTGGAGGACTGCGCCGCGGCGCTGGAGATACTTGCGGGGGCGGGACCGCGCGCGGGGCAAGGAGAAGCCGCTTCCGGGGATATGCCCGGGGAGGGTGAAGGGAGCCCCGAAGGCATCGTGCCGGACAGAAGGGACTCCACCTATCTCTATAGGAAGGACACCGACTTCACCTCCGCCCTGAAAAAGGATGTGGCGGGCATGCGGATCGGCATCCCCAGGGACTATTTCGGCCCCGGGCTTTCGGAGGAGGTGCGGCACAGCGTCATGGCGGCGGCGGAGCTTTTTCGCGGGAAGGGAGCTCTGGTGGAGGAGTTCGACTTAAGCCTGGTGGAATACGCCATCCCCGCCTATTACACCATCGCTGCGGCGGAGGCCAGCTCCAACCTGGAGCGCTTCGATGGAATCAAGTACGGCTACCGGGCCAATGATGCGCAGGAGCTGCACCGGATGTACAAACAGACCCGTTCCGAAGGCTTCGGCCCGGAGGTAAAGCGCCGCATCATGCTGGGCAGCTTTGTATTAAGCTCCGGCTATTATGATGCCTATTACCTGAAAGCCCTGCGGGTGAAGGCTATGATAAAAAAGGCCTTCGACAGAGCCTACGCCCGATATGACTGCATTCTGGGGCCTGTAGCGCCCACCACCGCGCCCAGACTGGGTCAGAGTCTGGACGACCCGTTGAAGATGTACCTGGGGGATATCTACACCATATCCGTGAACCTGGCGGGGCTGCCCGCCATCAGCGTCCCCTGCGGCGAGGACGGGAATGGCCTGCCCATCGGCCTGCAGCTGATCGGCGACTGCTTCCAGGAGGAGAAGATACTGCGGGCGGCATACAGCTATGAGCAGTTCAGAAAGGACGGACAGGGGTGAGGCACCAGACGGACGGCTGCTGAACCGGAAGAAGGAGGGACGGCAATGGCGAAAGATTACGAAACTGTCATCGGCTTGGAGGTACATGTGGAGCTTGCCACCAAGACCAAGATTTTCTGCGGATGCTCCACGGCGTTCGGCGGCAAGCCCAATTCCCATACCTGCCCGGTGTGCACAGGCATGCCCGGCTCCCTGCCCGTGCTCAACCGGAAAGTGCTGGAGCATGCGGTGGCGGTGGGGCTGGCCACCAACTGCCAGATTACAAGATACTGCAAGTTCGACAGGAAGAACTACTTTTACCCCGATAACCCCCAGAACTACCAGATTTCCCAGCTCTATCTCCCCATCTGCCGGGACGGCTATGTAGAGATAGACGTGGAGGAGGGATCAGAGGGCGAAAAAGCCTCTACGCACGGGAAGAAGCGCATAGGCATCCATGAGATTCACATGGAGGAGGACGCCGGGAAGCTGATCCATGACGAGTGGGAGGACTGCACCCTGGTGGACTACAACCGCTCCGGCGTGCCCCTGATTGAAATCGTGTCCGAGCCGGACATGAGGAGCGCGGAAGAGGTCATCTCCTACCTGGAAAAGCTGCGCCTCATCATCCAATACCTGGGAGCCAGCGACTGCAAGCTCCAGGAGGGCTCCATGCGGGCGGATGTGAACCTGTCCGTCCGGGAGCCGGGGTCAGCCCATTACGGCACCCGCACCGAAATGAAGAACTTGAACTCCTTCCATGCCATAGCCAGGGCCATAGAGGGAGAGAGGAACCGCCAGATAGACCTGCTGGAATCCGGGAAAGCCGTGGTGCAGGAGACCAGGCGCTGGGACGATTTGAAAGGTACATCCTATGTCATGCGCTCCAAGGAGGACGCCCAGGACTACCGCTACTTCCCGGATCCCGACCTGGTGCCCGTGAGCATCGATGACGCCTTCCTGGAGGAAATCCGGGCCAGACAGCCGGAATTCCGCACGGAAAAGATGGACAGGTATAAGTCCGAGTACGGCATCCCTGACTACGACATTGAAATCATCACCGGTTCCAAATCTATGGCGGACATCTTCGAGGCCACCGTGGCCCTGGGGGCCCAGCCCAAAAAGGTGTCCAACTGGCTCATGGTGGAGACCCTGCGGCTGTTAAAAGAGAGGGAACTGGATCCGGAGGACATCCGCTTCTCCCCGGAACACCTGGCAAAGCTCATCGCCCTGGCCGAGAGCAAGGCCGTCAACTCCACCGTGGCCAAGGAGGTCTTTGAGCTGATGTTCGAACAGGACATCGACCCGGAGGCGTATGTGGAGGAGAAGGGGCTGAAGATGGTCAGCGATACGGATGCACTGCGCAGGGTGGTGGAGGAGGTCATCGCCGCCAACCCCAAGTCCGTCCAGGACTACCGGGGCGGAAAGGACAGGGCCATAGGCTTCCTGGTGGGCCAGACCATGAAGGCCATGAAGGGCAAGGCGGATCCGGTCACCGTGGACGCGCTGTTGCGGGAGCTGCTGTGAGGATAAACAAAAAGGACAGCTTTTTGGCTGTCCTGATTTGTCTTCGGGGGGTGGCCGCATGGCGAGCGGAGGGCTTCGCCATGGCCAGCAAGGGCTACAATAGAATCCAAGGGAGGATTCTATTGTCTAAGGGCTATTGCAGAAGGAAATCCACATACTGGGACACTGTCTCCAGATGGGGGCTGGTGGCGGGCACTGCCAGGATGCCCTCCCCGCTGAGGAAAACGTAGGTCTCGTTCAGGGCCTGCGCCTCTCCCAGACAGATGCCCACGGGAACGGGCTGCTCCATGGCTTCCGGCTTCCTGGGATCCGGGCGTTCAGGCATGGCGGTGGATTCATAATCCGGATCCATCTGGGCCTCGCTGACAGCGTCCGCCACAGCCTGGTCCATATAGAAGAGATAGGGCCCATAGGCATCCAGCTGTTCGGCTGTGAGCACATCCCTGAGGTCGTAGAAGGTCTCGCTGTAGGCGTACTGTTCTATGACGGCCTCGTCCGACAGGAGGGCATCAATCTCCCCCGCCGCCACCAGCACCATCAGCTTCTGGATGGAGGCGGCAGTGTTCTGGTCCGTGGAGGTGTAATCTATCTGCATGCTGGAATCGGCCATGATATCGAACTCCTCTGTGTCGATGCCAGCGTATTCGGCGAAGGAGGCCAGATACTCGTCCCCGGAGCCTATATCGAAGGCATTGATCAGGGAGACGGAGAACGCCATATCCTTCCTGGTCACCATATTGTAGATCATAGAGGCGGCGAAGCCCACAATCGCCACCGCGGCCACCACATACCATTTATAGTAGTCGAGGAAATATCGGAACTTCTGTTTCAGTGTACCGTGCTTCAGTGCTTCCCGTTCTTCTCTGAATTCATCCATTACCGGCATGGCTAGTCCACCTTTCCTGTGTGCAGGCGTTATCGTTCCGCCTGTATTTTATACTGCGCACCGGTTAAATTTGCAGTGCGACCCGACTGCAGACCGCCAGCCAGGTACTTTCCCGGGGGACACCACTGTAAATCCTGGCGGTCTACAGTATACCTTTCAAATCATAATACTTTCCATGCGGGATTGTCAATGCATCTATTGTTACAAGATTCTAAAAAAAGGATAAAAAAGCACCGGGATGAAAAACTGCCGTGAAACTGTCTTGCAAGTTAGCGGAAGATAGTTTATTATGATAAATAGGAACTGGCACCAGAAAATGAAGACAAAGGAAGGACAATGAAAAATGAGTGACGCTTATGTGGAATGTTTGGTAAAGGCGAAGCCCTCCGTATTGGGCAAGATAGGCGGGTTCCTGCTGACCGCGCTGTCAGTGCTCTGTGTGCTGACCATATTCGTGCTGCCGCCCCTGATGCTGTTCGCCTTCATCGGCGCGATTCTGTTCGGGGTGGGGGCCTATTTCGTGAAGATGTTCACGGACCTGGAATATGAGTACCTCTACCTGGACAAGGAGCTGGTGGTGGACAAGATCATGAACAAGACCAGGAGGAAGCGGGTGGCCACGTACCAGTTGGACAGGATCGAGATCCTGGCGCCCATCAAGAGCTACCACCTGGACAATTTCAGGAACCGCAACGTGACGAAGCAGAAGGACTACAGCATCGGCGAGGAGCTGCAGCCGGACAAGCGCTACCTGATGTTCTACGAGGGCGGCGAGAAGATTGTGCTGAGCCCCTCCGAGGAGCTGATCAAGCTGATGAAAAATGTGGCCCCCAGAAAGGTTTTTTCGGATTGAGCTTATTGACAGAAATGTAAAATTTTGGTAAACTCATGAAAATCATAACTGTAGGGTACTGGAGATGGCATGAGCACATGCCGGCCCGGGGGAAGCATGGACGGGAACGCGCCCGGCATTTTCAGGGGGCGCATCGGCAGGGGGCTTTTGCGCAAACGTGAACAGGAGGAGAGTATGGGACAGATTATCGGAGAGGGCATAACCTTTGACGACGTGCTGCTGGTGCCTGCGTATTCGCAGGTGGTGCCGAACCAGGTGGAGCTGGGCACATGGCTGACGAAGAAGATCAGGCTGAACATCCCCATGATGAGCGCGGGGATGGATACGGTAACCGAGCACCGCATGGCAATCGCCATGGCAAGGCAGGGCGGCATCGGCATCATCCACAAGAATATGTCCATCGAGGCCCAGGCCGAGGAGGTGGACAAGGTAAAGCGTTCTGAGAACGGCGTCATCACGGATCCGTTTTCCCTGACTCCCGAACATACGCTGGGGGATGCCGACGCATTGATGGCAAAATTCCGCATCTCCGGCGTACCCGTCACAGAAGGGCGCAAGCTGGTGGGCATCATCACCAACCGCGACCTGAAATTCGAGACAGACTTCACGAAGAAAATCAAGGAATCCATGACCAGCGAGGGGCTGATCACAGCCCATGAGGACATCACGCTGGAGGAGGCGAAGCGGATCCTGGCAAAGGCCAGGAAGGAGAAGCTTCCCATCGTGGACAAGGACTTCAATCTGAAAGGCCTCATCACCATCAAAGACATCGAGAAAGCCATAAAATACCCTCTGGCGGCAAAGGACGCCCAGGGAAGGCTCCTGTGTGGCGCAGGCGTAGGCATCACAGCCAATGTGCTGGAGCGGGTGGCCGCTCTGGTGGACGCCAAGGTGGACGTGATCGTGCTGGACAGCGCCCACGGACATTCCGCCAATGTGCTGAACTGCCTGAAGATGATCAAGGAGAAATATCCCGAGCTCCAGGTCATCGCCGGGAACGTGGCCACGGCGGAGGGGGCGAAGGACCTGATCGAGAGCGGCGCGGATGCCGTCAAGGTGGGCATCGGCCCGGGCTCCATCTGTACGACCAGAGTAGTGGCCGGAATCGGCGTGCCCCAGATCACGGCCATCATGAACTGCTATGAGGTGGCCAGGCAGTACGGCGTGCCCATCATCGCGGACGGCGGCATCAAGTATTCCGGGGACATCACCAAGGCCATCGCCGCAGGCGGAAGCGTGTGCATGATGGGCAGCATGTTCGCGGGCTGCGAGGAGAGCCCCGGGGACTACGAGCTCTTCCAGGGCAGGAAGTACAAGGTCTACCGCGGCATGGGCTCCATCGCGGCCATGGAGAACGGCAGCAAGGACAGATATTTCCAGGAGAACGCCAAGAAGCTGGTGCCCGAAGGCGTGGAGGGCCGGGTGGCCTACAAGGGGGCGGTGGAGGACACCGTGTTCCAGCTGCTGGGAGGCCTGCGCTCCGGCATGGGCTACTGCGGGGCCCACAGCGTCGAGGAACTCCAGGAGAGCGGCAGGTTCGTGAAGATATCCGCGGCTTCCCTGAAGGAGAGCCATCCTCACGACATCCATATCACGAAGGAAGCGCCCAATTACAGCGTGGACCAGTAGAGAGTTGCAAAGATATAGATTGCAAGAGATTGCGAAAGTCAGGGAATGTTCGGCGAGCATTCCCTGTTTTATTCCCGCGAGCAATGAGCCAAGCGGCTGTGCTTGCACGGCCAGTTGGCGAATGCCGCGAGGGTCAAATACCAAAGTGTCCGAAGGACACTTTCTGCTCTGCAGCATTGCAAGCTTGATACCCCGTTGCTTGCAGCGGGGTATTTGATTTAAAGGCGCTGCGGATTCAGACCTATAGTACGGGCGCGCCTCCGGAAAGATTTTACCCGCTAGGGTTGCAAAGCGGACAGGCCGGGGCTATACTGAAAGGGAACCGCGGGGCGGGAAGTATACGGCGCGAAGCGCAGGCCGGGCCGATGAGCGCAATCGAAGCGGAGGCAGGCGGCATGCTTTACAGGAGGAGAAAAATGGAGATACGAAAAGATGACAGCCAGAACATGGGAATCCGTCTGCTGAAGAAAGGGCAGAACGGCATCCTCCACGCGATATTCAGCCGGATGGGCCTCTTTGTGGTCCTATTGGCGGCGCAGGCGCTGTTCCTGGTCAGTACCTATCTGTGGTTCCGGGAGTTCCGGCCGCATATCATCAGCGGCCTGGCTGTGTTCACCGTGGTCATGGTGCTGTATCTCCTGAACTGCCGCCTGGACCCCACGGCCAAGATCACCTGGCTGGTGGTGGTGATGCTGACCCCGGTGTTCGGGGCGCTGCTGTATTTCTATACGAGGATGGACATCGGGCACCGGGCGCTGAAAGCCCGTTTCAGCCATATCATTGCCGTGACGAAGGACAGCATCCCACAGTCGGAGGAGGCGTACTGGAGCCTGGAGGAAGAGGATCCGGGAGCCGCGGCCCTGGTGCGCTACATACAGCGCAGCGGCTGCCATCCGGTGTACCACAGGACTTTAGTCACTTACTTCCCTCTGGGGGAGGATAAGTTCGCGGAGCTGCTGCGGCAGCTTGAGGGAGCAAAGCATTTCATCTATCTGGAATATTTTATCATCGCGGAGGGGATGATGTGGGGTGAGGTGCTGGAGATTCTGGCCCGCAAAGCAAAGGAGGGCGTGGACGTGAGAGTGATGTATGACGGCACCTGCGAGTTCACGCTGCTGCCCCACAAGTACCTGAAGCTCCTGCGGAAGCTGGGTATCCGGTGCAAGGTGTTCGCGCCGGTGTCCCCCTTCATCTCCACCCATTACAATTACAGGGACCACCGCAAAATCCTGGTGATAGACGGCCATACCGCATTCAACGGCGGCGTCAACCTGTCCGATGAATATATCAACCAGGTGCAGCGCTTCGGCCATTGGAAAGACACTGCCGTCATGCTGAAGGGTGAGGCGGTGAAGAGCTTTACCCTGATGTTCCTGCAGATGTGGAACATGGATGAAAGAGAGCTGGAGTTCGGGAAGAGCCTGGCTTATCCTGCCATGCCCGGAGGGCAGCTCCCTGGGCAGTCCGAAATTCAGCCTGAAGCTCAGCCCGAAGTTCAGGCCGTGGAGCAGTCCGAAGTTCAGCCCGTGGAGCAGCCCCAGGGGCAGGCGAAAGGGTATGTGGTGCCCTACGGGGACTGGCCCCTGGATGACGACAAGCTGGGGGAGCGGGTCTACATGGACATCCTGAACCGGGCCAGGCGGTATGTGCACATCATGACGCCCTACCTGATACTGGACGGCGAGATGGAGACGGCCCTGAAATTCGCGGCGGAGCGGGGCGTGGAGGTGGCGTTGATCCTGCCGGGCATCCCGGACAAGAAGATGCCCTATGCCCTGGCCAAGACCCATTACAGGTCCCTGCTGGAGTCCGGGGTAAAGATTTACGAATACACCCCCGGGTTCGTCCATGCCAAGGTCTTCTGCTGCGATGGGAAGGAAGCGGTGGTGGGGACCATCAACCTGGACTACCGCAGCCTCTACCATCATTTCGAGTGCGCCACCTATCTGTACGGCACGGATTGCATAGCGGATATCGAGGCGGATTTCCAGGCCATGTTCCCCAAGTGCCGCCAGGTGACGCCCGAGACGGTGCGGAAAGAAAAATGGACTGTGAAGCTGGCGGGGGTGCTGCTGAAGGCGGCAGCGCCCCTGCTGTGAGGGCTTGACGGATAGGAGCGGCCGCTGACGGGACGGAACTATTCGGAAAATCAGAAAGGATATAGAAGACAGATATGTGGATATTATATGCGTGCGGTTCGGCCCTGTTCGCCGGGATTACGTCTATCCTGGCCAAATGCGGCATACGCAGGACGGACTCCAATGTGGCCACGGCGGTGCGGACGATCGTGGTGCTCCTGTTCGCCTGGATCATGGTGCTGGTGGTGGGCTCCGGCTCCCAGATAGGGCAGATAGAGGGGCGCACCCTCCTGTTCCTGATCCTGTCGGGGCTTGCCACAGGGGCTTCCTGGCTGTGCTATTTCAGGGCCCTTGCAATCGGGGACATCAACAAGGTGGTGCCCATCGACAAATCCAGCACCGTGCTGACCATCCTTCTGGCATTCCTCTTTCTCCATGAGACCATAAGCCCAGTGAAGGCGGCGGGAGTGGCGCTGATTGCAGTGGGCACATTCCTGATGATCGAGAAAAAGGAAGGGGAAAAGAAGCCCGGCGGGGAAGCTGTGTCAAAATCCGGCAGAAGGAACAAAACGCCGATCTTCCATGGAAAAAGCTGGTTCCTCTATGCGTGCGGCTCGGCAGTGTTCGCCAGCCTCACGTCCATCCTGGGGAAAATCGGCATCACCGGCGTGGAGTCCAACCTGGGCACTGCCATCCGCACAGGTGTGGTGCTGGTCATGGCCTGGGTCATGGTCTTCGCCACGGGAAAGCAGAAGACCGTAAGGGAGATTCCGCCGAAGGAGCTTGGCTTTATCTGCCTGTCCGGGCTTGCCACAGGCGGTTCCTGGCTCTGCTACTACAAAGCGCTCCAGGAGGGCTCCGCCAGCGTGGTGGTGCCCATCGACAAGCTCAGCATCCTGGTGACGGTGGCCTTTTCCTGGATCGTGTTCCGGGAGAGGCTGTCGCTCAGGTCCGGCCTGGGGCTTGGGCTGATCGTGGGGGGAACCATGCTGATGCTGTTCTGAGGGCAGGCGAAAGGAGTATTTCATGGAAGGTGGGGGAGAGATGGAGCAGGAGATTGTTTTATATCACGGGAGCCAGCAGATTGTAGAATTTCCGGAAATCCGTATGGCGCGGTTCAACAAGGATTTTTATTTTGGCTTTTACTGCACGCTTTTTCCGGAGCAGGCGAAGCGATGGGCAGGGCGGTTTGGCAAAGGAGTGGTAAACGAATATATCTATGTACCAAACAGTCATCTAAAGGTGCTCTCGTTTCCGGACATGACAGAGGAATGGCTGGATTTCATCGTAGCCTGCCGTCTGGGGAAAGCCCATTCTTACGACATCGTGGAAGGCCCCATGGCAAATGATACGATTTTCAACTATGTTCAGAACTTTGCGGATGGCAAGATTTCACGGGAGGCATTCTGGGCATTGGCTAGATTCAAGAGACCGACGCATCAGATCAGCTTCCATACGGTGAACGCTTTGTCCACGCTGACTTTCGTGAAAGGATATGAGGTGGGCTATGAAGAATGACAGCAATCTTTTTTTTACCTGCAGCCTGATAGAATTCATTGGCAGACGGCAGAAGCTGAAGAGGTCTGAGGTGGCGGCGGGGCTGGGGGAAAAGAATCTGCGCCGCATCTATGAGTATGCAGATGTCTTCCACTGTGAGCCCATAGAGAAGACAGCGGATGAATTCATCACAAGATGCGGCTTGCCTAATGGGGATTTCGACAATGAGGATGCCTGTAAATATCTGGTTCCGGATTATTGGACAATCGGCGAAGTGTATGAACGCCTGATTGAGGATGTATGCGGGGATGACACGATCGGGACATTGCAGGAGGTATATGCCTCCTGGATCGACGGCTCCATTTCCGATTATAATTCGGATTTTTATTATCAGCCGCGGGATTATATCCGGGAGTGCTACCGTGAGGGGAAGATTCTGTAAGAAAGGATTGGCAATCTGCCGCAAGGGGCATGCCCTGGGAAAGCATGCCCTTTTTCGCTTGCGGCCCTCACCTGCAGTCCTTCGCCAGGACATTCCGCAAAAAGCCCACATAAGTCACCACGAAATACACGGCGTACACGCACAGGAACAGCAGGAAGGCCAGACCGAAATACCCTGCCGCCGCCGTGTGGGTGCCGGTGTGGACATTGAACTTCCAGCCCAGATACATGGATATCGTCCCGCTGATCAGCGCCGCGAACAGGATGGGGCAGAGGTAGAAGCCGGCCAATTGCTTTAAGATGACCTTCGAGATCTCCCGCTGGCCCAGCCCGATCTGGTGCAGCACCTGATACCGGAACCTGTACTTGGCGGAGTCCGAGAGCTGCTGCACGGAGAGCACTGTCAGCGCCACGCAGACGAACACCAGGCCGATGTAGACCAGGGCGAAGATGATGGAGGACAGCATGAACTTCACCTCCGGGATCAGGTTGTCCCTGACGATGTTCGTGACCACATATACCACGATATTGTCCGTTCCGCAGGCCATGTCCGTGTTTTCGCGATGGCCGCCCAAGTCCATGATGCTGTCCTCAGAGGGGATGGCGTCCAGCTTCCGCAGCAGGTCGTCGGGGGCGGGGCCGTCCAGGTTGACGGTCAGCAATCGGTAGTAGGGGGTCATGCGCTCTGCCGTCCGGTCAGTGACGATGAGCAGATAATCCGCGCCATTGTGGCCGTCCTGGGAAAGGGGCTCCGTATAAATGCCTGCGGGACGGAGATATGTCGGGTGCTCAGTAGTTCCGGAATCCGGATCCGCTGTAACTTCCGCCTCTCCGGAAACCGGATTCGCTATTGTCCCCGGTTCCCCGGAATCTGACTCCGCCACAATCTCCAGCTCCCCGGTGAAATCCCCGGTCTCATCCCAGACGCGCTCCTTCAGGTGCAGCAGGTATTCCCCTTCCTCTAATTCCACAGGCAGCAGCCCCGCCATCTCCCGGAGGCGGTTGTAGTCGGACAGGGCCAGATAAGTGTCATGCTCATAGTAGGCCCAGATCTCATCCCTGCCCAGCGCCTCCCGGTCCAGGCCGCCGTCCTCATCGGTGTACGCTCCCCCGAAGGTCTTCAGATGGGCGTACAGCCATGCGTTCACGGTGTCGGTTCCGTTCTGGCGGATATCGTAGATCAGGGATTCCTCCACGCTGCATTCCCGGTTCAGCAGGTCCAGCTCCTCCCGGAAGGTATCCGAGGTGTCGCTGCTGAAGACCATCACGTCAAAGGGCCATTTGTCCAGCAGGGTCTGGTTCTGGTAGTCATTGAACATCAGGGCGATGGCGCAGCCCAGCAGGGCCAGGACGAACAGGGAGGTCAGGGTGCCCAGGGTGAACCGCAGGGTCTTCAGCTTGGAGGAGAACTGCCGCAGCAGGAACAGGTTCTGCCCTTTGAATATCCAGGACCCCTTCCGGCGGATATAGCAGATGACCCAGGCCGCCACGCCGGTGTAAAAGACATAGATCGTCAGCACCAGCCCCAGGAGGAAGCCCAGGATCACAGCGCCATCCCATGCCTTGAAGAAGAACAGGAACAGCGCGAAGGCCAGCAGGAACAGGCCAGAGAGGGGCAGCAGCCAGCGCTTCGCCTGCTCGTGGGACTCCCGGATCTCCTCGTTCTGTTTCTGGCTGCTCATCAGGGCATGGATGTTCATCTTCCGGAACTTACCTCTGCACCGGAGAAGGGCCAGCAGGTAGCATCCGCCATAGCAGGCGGCTGTGGTGATGAGGCATCCCATGCTCCATTCCAGTCTGGGGCGGTATTCCATCATGATCATGCTGTACAGGATCGCCAGCAGGATCTGCTGCAGCAGAATGCCCAGAGCCAGGCCTCCGGCAAAGGCGGCGGCCCCCAGCAGCAGGCTCTCCCGCATGTACAGGCGGGAAATCTCCTTCTTTTTCATACCAATCAGCAGATAGATGCCGAACTCCCGGCTCCTTTTCTCCAGGATGAAACGGACCATGTAGTTGATCAGCCACGCCACGATCAGGACCACGAAGAAAGTGGCCAGGCCCACCAGGACCGCGAAGAGGACGGCCATCTCGAACAGCTGCTGTATCTCCCTGGAGAAGAGCAGGGAATGGAAGGCGAACATGATGGCCGTCACCAGCATCATGGTCAGGAAATACACCAGATAATCCCTGGCGGAGCGCATCACATTGCGCAGGGCAAGCTTACTGAGCATCGGACAGTTCACCTCCTGTCAGGGACAGCACGTCCAGTATTTCGTTCAGGAATTCACGGCGGCTTTTCCGCCCCCGGCGCAGCTCGTGGAAGATCTGCCCGTCCTTCAGGAACAGGATTCGCCCGCAGTAGCTGGCGGAGAAGGCATCGTGAGTCACCATGAAGATCGTGGCCTTCAACTTCCCGTTCATGTCCGTGAAGGTCTCCAGCAGGGTCTGGGCGGAGCGGGAGTCCAGCGCCCCCGTGGGCTCGTCCGCCAGCAGCAGCTTGGGGCGGTTCACCAGGGCCCTGGCGCAGGCGCAGCGCTGCTTCTGGCCGCCGGAGACCTGATAGGGGAATTTGTCCCGGATGTCAGCTATGCCCAGAAGGTCCAGCATCTCCCGGCAGCGGGACAGGACCTCCCGTTTTTCCCTTTGGTGCAGGCTTAATGCCAGCAGGATATTCTCCTCGATGGTGAGGGTATCCAGCAGATTGTACTCCTGGAACACGAAGCCCAGGTTCTCTTTTCGAAATTTCGATAATTTATTTTCGGAAAGCTCCGTGATGTCCACGTTTTCGTAATAGATATGTCCGGCGGTGACGCTGTCGATGGTGGACAGCATGTTCAGCAGCGTGGTCTTGCCGGAGCCGGAGGCCCCCATGACGCCCACGAACTCGCCCCTGTCCACACGGAAACTGACCCGGTCTACAGCCTTGGCCACAGCCGTGCCGCTGCCGTAATATTTCTCCACATCGCATACCTGGATATAGGATTGCTCCATTGTCTGAACCTCCCTTGAGGCCGGGGCATCTCCGGAAGCCTGGAGATATGGCTGAGCAAAGAGTCCCGCGCCATGCATAAATCTACTATAGCAGTAGCTGGCGGAGAAGGCATCGTGAGTCACCATGAAGATCGTGGCCTTCAACTTCCCGTTCATGTCCGTGAAGGTCTCCAGCAGGGTCTGGGCGGAGCGGGAGTCCAGCGCCCCCGTGGGCTCGTCCGCCAGCAGCAGCTTGGGGCGGTTCACCAGGGCCCTGGCGCAGGCGCAGCGCTGCTTCTGGCCGCCGGAGACCTGATAGGGGAATTTGTCCCGGATGTCAGCTATGCCCAGAAGGTCCAGCATCTCCCGGCAGCGGGACAGGACCTCCCGTTTTTCCCTTTGGTGCAGGCTTAATGCCAGCAGGATATTCTCCTCGATGGTGAGGGTATCCAGCAGATTGTACTCCTGGAACACGAAGCCCAGGTTCTCTTTTCGAAATTTCGATAATTTATTTTCGGAAAGCTCCGTGATGTCCACGTTTTCGTAATAGATATGTCCGGCGGTGACGCTGTCGATGGTGGACAGCATGTTCAGCAGCGTGGTCTTGCCGGAGCCGGAGGCCCCCATGACGCCCACGAACTCGCCCCTGTCCACACGGAAACTGACCCGGTCTACAGCCTTGGCCACAGCCGTGCCGCTGCCGTAATATTTCTCCACATCGCATACCTGGATATAGGATTGCTCCATTGTCTGAACCTCCCTTGAGGCCGGGGCATCTCCGGAAGCCTGGAGATATGGCTGAGCAAAGAGTCCCGCGCCATGCATAAATCTACTATAGCAGATAAGGGGAGGATGTGGTATGGAGTTTCTTTGCGTGAATCTTTCATTATTGAAAGGTACATGGAAGGATAGCTTGAAGGATACGGATAGAATCCGTTTTCCTGCTCGTGTATCCAGGGAGAAAGAGGGGAGATTCCGAAGTGCCTCCTGAAAATCGAAGAGGAGGCAGGCAAGATGCGCAACCAATTCTGTGATGTGAGATTCTGCCTTGAGGAGCGGGGCAGGAGGGTACTACAGTTCATCATCGGGAACGAGATCAGGCTGCGAAGGCGTCAGATTCTGCCTAAGGCATCCTATCAGAGCGGCATCTGGCCGCAGCTGGAGGGGAAGGGGGAGGTATGGGGACGCAAGGTTGGCTTTAGAAGACAGGCAGACGAGGCTGCGGCTGTATGAGGAACTATGCATCAAGGGATGATTCGCCTGTAACGGATTCTGCCGATATTGCAGGTTAGAGGACTTGTCCGCCGTCAGGCCCCTGTACTTTCCACAGATAATCGCTGACCGGGAATTCCAGAGAAATCCGCGTCCCAGCGCCCGCAACCGATTCTGCCAAAATCTGTATCCCCAATTTCACGCAGAGCTTCCGGCACAGATACAGCCCCATGCCCGTGGCCCGGGCGCCGCTTCTGCCGTTGGTGCCGGTGAAGCCCTTGTCGAAGATTCTGGGCAGCTCCTCTTCGGGGATGCCGCAGCCATTGTCCTCCACCGTCAGGAGGACATTGCGCCCTGCCCGGCCGGTGGAGATCCGCAGCACAGGCTCCGTGTCCCGCCTGTATTTCACGGCATTCAGGACGAGCTGCTCCAGGATGAAAGCGATCCATTTTGCATCGGTATAGACCGTATCCGGGCAATGGACGCTGACCCGTATATGGTTTTCTATTAGAGCGTATTTATTTTTCAGAAGGACCTCCTCCGCGGTCTGCTGCAGGGTGGCCTCCCTGATGAGATAATCCTGGTACACCTGGTCCGAGCGGGCATAGAAGAGGGCCATGTCCACATAGTTCTCCGTCCGCCGGTTCTGGGCCAGGATGCGGCGGGCGGTATCGGCCCTGCGCCTCTCACAGAGCAGATAGATGTCCGCTATGGGAGCCTTTATCTCATGCACCCAGCTTTCGATGTACTCCCGGTACTCCTGCCCGGCGTCCTCCACAGAGCGGATCCGCTCTATGACGGACTTGTTGGATCTCCGGATCATTTCCCGGTACAGCCTGTCCTCCAGCCGGAAGGAATTGGGCATCAGCTCGCCCAGCAGGTATTTCCGGTCAGCCTGCTCCAGGATCGCCTCCATCTGCTCGAAGTAGCGCTTCCTGCGAAAATATTCCGTGAGGAACCAGGCGGTGAGGAGAATCAGCCAGGTGAGGAGGATGAGGCAGCAGCAGCCCGGGGGATAGGCCGTGGCGATCAGGAAAGCCGTGAGCAGCATCATGCAGGCGATATGGAGCATCAGCAGCAAAAGCCTGTCCTTGCAGTAATCCGCGAACTTCATATAGAATACCCCATTCCCCGCTTCGTCCGGATGAAATCAGACAGCCCCAGGCCCTCCAGCTTCCCACGGATGCGGGTGACATGGATGCTCAGGGCATTGTCGTCCAGGAAGACGGCATTGTCCCACAGATATTCCACCAGCTCTGTGCGGGACACGATGCGTCCCCTGTGCCGGAACAGGCAGGCCAATATCTTCAGCTCGTTTTTGGTCAGCTCCGCGCTTGCGCCCCGGAAGCGGACGCAGCCCCTGGCCAGATCCAGCTCTGCGCCCCGATGCTCCAGAACCGGCTCCTCCTCCCC